>JBNMKO010000046.1:0-26801 GCA_050874385.1 Eubacteriales bacterium | reverse complement strand
TTTAGAAAATTTGACAAGGTTCGTTACTTTGGAAACGACTATTTTATCAAAGGCAGAATGTCCACCGGATATGCAGTTCTTATGGATATAGATGGCAGCAAAGCAGACTTTTCGGCAATGCCTAAAGGTTACAAAACACCAAAATTAAGTAACTGTAAACGAATTACAGCTAGAACATCACAAATGCTTCAGGCTGTGGCAATTTAACGCCATTCATCCCACGGTCTAAAGACCATGGGTTTTCTGGCGAATAATATATAAATTCAAGGGCAGATGGCTGAATATAAAATATGACATACCACCTAACCCTGTTATACATAAAACAACTTAACTTGGTTATTCCGGTGGCTGCCCGACCACCGCATAACATACATGGGCTTACGCCTAAAAATTTAAAGGAGACTTTAGTATGAAGAGATTAAAAAAAGATAGTAAGGGTTTCTCACTCGTAGAGCTCTTGGTAGTAATTGCTATTATGGTAGTTTTGGTTGGTGTTATTGCACCTACACTTCTTAATAATATTGAGAAGTCAAGAGAAGCAAAGGATATTCAGTTTCTTGATTCTGTAGCTTCAGCAGTACAGTCAACTATAGCAGCAGATGAGAAGGCATATTCAGAAATTTCTGGTATGAAATCAGAGGTAGAGTTGAGTACATTATATGGTGATTCATACCCAAATACAGCAAAAGTAATTAAAGACTATTTAGATAGCACTACAGCAACAGTAAGTTCATTAAGTGGAACGAACGTAAAAACAGGTGATAAAATCATGGTAAACTATAATAATGGGCATGTGATTGTTTATGTAAAGACAACAGATGCAAGCCGTACAACAGAAACGGCCGCTCTTAAAGATACTGGCGTACTTGTTGGAAAAAGAGGAACGGATTATTACGTTTCTAGATAATAATTTTAAATATGCAATATTACATTTTACTCTACATAATCACCTTCCTCTTCGGAATAGTGATTGGCAGCTTCCTAAATGTCTGCATTTACAGGCTGCCGCTTAACGAGAATATTGCAACGACGGGTTCTCACTGCATGAGCTGTGGTCACAGGCTCAGATGGTACGATTTGGTGCCGCTGTTTTCGTGGCTACAGCTCGGCGGTAAATGCCGATATTGCAAGGCAAAAATTTCAGTGCAGTATCCGCTCATCGAGGCGATGAACGGAATCGGGTATGTACTGATATTTGTAATCAATGGCATAAGCGTTGACAGCATACTTTTGTGTCTGTTTTTTTCATGTCTTGTTGTCATTTCTGTCATAGACTGGAGAACGTATGAGATACCGATAGGAGTAAATATTACAATTTTGGTGCTCGGCGTGCTTAGAAGTGCGCTCGACTACCACAATATTGTCTCATACCTTATCGGACTTGTCTGTGTCAGTGTATTTTTGCTTCTGATTAACCTTATAACGGGCGGCAGGGCAATGGGTGGCGGTGATGTGAAGCTCATGGCAGCGGCGGGACTTTTTCTCGGATGGAAAAATATTACACTTGGATTTTTCCTAGGCTGTATAATCGGCTCAATAATTCACTTAGCCCTTATGAAGTTTGCAGGCAAAGGCAGACGGCTTGCATTCGGGCCATACCTCTCGGCAGGAATGGTCATAGCAATGCTGTTCGGTGATACACTTATAAACTGGTATCTCGGACTATTTTAATTTAAGAGAACTATATATCGCAAGATTAATAGTTCTCTTACATATCCCTACTTACAAAAGATATATCGCACCGGTAATGCGGGTAAGCAGTGGTATGTAAGAGAACTATACTAATATATAAATGTATAATTTTACATTATTAATGTAGTTAATATGATATTTGTAACTATTTGATTTATTGCCTAACAGTTGGATAGTTTTTATATTTATAACATCCTGGTTACATATATAGCAATTTACAATTACCTATCAGGGATAAAATTTAAAAGGAGAACACCCATGGCTTCTAAAGTCACTAAATTTATCACAATCTCAATAGGAAGCTCCGAAATCAAGCTTGCCGAGCTTGACAACAGCAAGAAAAACATAGCTGTTCTGTGGGCGGAGACGGTTCCTACGCCGCCTAACTCTTATGACGAGGGAGAGATTGTTGATATTGAGAAGATTTCAAAAACTCTCAAGCAGACGATTTTTAAGAACCGAATAAACGCAAAGCATGTAATATTCACGGTTCATGGCCCTAAGTTTGCCAACAAGGAGATTATTATTCCAAATGTCAAGAAGGACAAGATTAAGTCTGTTGTCAATGCGAACTGTTCGGAGTACTTTCCTATAAATACTGAGGAGTATGTGTTTTCGTACACCGTGCTTGAACATTTTGTTCAGGAGGGAAGAAAACAGATGCGTCTTATGGTGGTGGCGGCACCGGAGGACATTATTGAGAGCTATTATACGCTCGCGAACCGCCTTGAGATGAAGCTTGAGTGTATTGACTATGCCGGTAATTCGACTTTGCAGCTTATCAAGCAGCAGGTGGAGAATGTGCCGAACATTGTAATTCAGGTTAATAAGGCGACTACGGTTGTAAATATATTGAAAAACGGTATCTTGCAGATGCAGAGAACCATTCCCTATGGAAAAAATGTCCTCATAAATGCCGTTATGGATGAGAGACAGATTGAGGAGGAAAAAGCCGAAGAGTTGATAAAAAAGGAGAGAATGATACATCCGTCCTTTGACGGCGACCAAGTGACGGATTCTCTTAGATACATGGTGGCTAATTTGAGCCGAGTTGTGGATTATTACACCACAAGAAATCAGGACAGTCCTCTTGAGAGAGCATACCTTATAACGGACGGTATTGATATACTTGGACTTATTGATTTGCTTGGCAATGAGCTTAGTCTTCCGATAGTTATGATGAGTGAGCTGAAAAATGTGACCGGCAGCAAGTATTATATTATGCCTGACAATCATCTTATGAACTACCTTGAAAATCTTGGTGCGATTATTGAGCCTATTAATTTTGTGTCTAAAAAGCATATGGCGACGGCACAGAGGAAGGAGACAAGGCATAACAATGCGGCGCTTATAGCGGGCTCAATAATTATATCGGCGATGCTTATCGGTGCTCCAGTTTACAACTATATGCAGGTGAAGGAGCAGAGGGACAGGCTTGAGGAGGAGATTGATAAAATAAAGGATGTTGAGCAGATTGTAAATGAGTATTACAATGCGAAGGATAAAGTGACGGATTTATTTGGATTTTTAAACGCTACATACAGCGACAATGATTCGGTGCTATATATGTACAACAAGCTTGAGGAGGTTATGCCGTCTGACATTTCGCTCTCAAGCCTTTCATTTAACAATGGTCAGGTTTCACTCTCGGCGACAGGTTCCTCAAAGCTTTGTGTTGCCAAATTTTTGGAGGAACTTGGAAAGCTTGAAAATGTATATGATATACAGATTTCAGGTGTGAGTGAGTCGAAGGACGAGGAGGAAAAGATTACAGAAAGCTTTTCGCTCGCATTTAAGTTTTTAAAGATTGAGCCCGAGGATGAAAGTGAGACGGCGGATGAGAGCGCTGACGCGGGGACTGATACACAGTCGGCAGCAGGTGATTCTAAAAACGGAACGGACAATAATGAGAAGGGGGCACAGTAGTTATGAAGCTTGGAATTTCAGAACGTGACAAATTTTTATTATGTCTGCTTGGCAGTGTGTTGGTGGTATTCTTGGCATACTACTTTGGCTTCCGCAACTATACTGACAAGACGGAGGCGCTTGAGACTGAGATTAATTCCCTGAAGGTCAAGTATGATGACTTGAGGGATAAAGCGAACAACGCGCAAAAGTATAAAGATGACACGGAAAATTATAATATACTTTTTGACAGCGGACTGTCCCTTTACGATTCAGGTTTTTCGCAGAAAGCAACGCTCATGTTTACAACAGAGCTTGAAAATGAACTAGATGTGTGGCTTAGAACGGTGAGTATGCCGGATGCAGCACTTATATATACTTTCGGAAATGTGACATCGTCTAACCCTTCGGCGAGCGGGGCAAGTGTTTACTCGACGGATATGCAGGGCTATAGAAAGACGGTCACATATTCCTATGAGTGTGATTATGACACTTTCAAGGATTTGCTGGCATACATACTCGACTATGATACGGTGTATACGATTGACTCGGTGAGCTGTTCTTACAATGAGGAGGAAGAGCTTATGAGCGGAAATATCACTATATCACAGTATGCCATAACAGGTTCTGACAGGGAGTACTATGAGTCCGAGATAGACTCGATTGACCTTGGAACAAAGAACCTCTTTGTGTCGGAGACAAATCCTAACCGTGTTATAGAGTCAGCCGACGATTTCGGGGTTATGACAAATTATGATATTGCGCTCTCGTTGAGTTCGGAAGGCTCGGATTTGAGCTCGGTAGTTCTTGGAAGAAGAGGTTATTCGTCATCGCAGGTGTCGGCTAACACTAATGACAATGTACCCGTGGTTATCAATATTTCGGGTGAGAGCGGTGAGTACACAATCAGCTATTCGGTGGGTGACGAGCAGTATCCATCACCTGAACAGACCTTGTTGGATTTATCCTTCAATCCGGGACGAAGCCTTGACCTTATAGTATTCAGCTGTGAGCGTGAGTCGGACGATGATATGTCAGGTGCAAGCGTTACAATCAACAATGAGTCGGATATGACACTCAACATCAAGGTCGTAAATGATGACAGCGCAAGACCACGATTTAATGTGGAGAGCGTCAATGGAGCTGTGAAGTATTATAGGTAAAATAAAGGAGAACATATAATATGGCATGTCGTTGTAAAAAGCATGAACCAAATGGCGGTTTTTCCCTTATTGAGCTGCTGATAGCGATAGCAATTCTTTCCATGCTCACAGTGCCTCTTATGAACTCATTTATCATGTCGGGAAAGATTAACCGCAACAGCCGCAGGTTGCAGAACGCCACGGCTGTCGCGCAGAGCGTTGCGGAGGTGGCAAAGCACACGACGGACAGGGAGGCGCTTGAGGCGGCATTAAAGTCTATTCCGGGTGTGTATGATTTTCCGGCTGACTCCAAGGCAAATGAGGAGAACCCCGTATATACCTTTAAGATTGACGGTGCGGACGGTGAAAAATTCAGGGTGAATGTGTCTCTGACACCAAAGACGGATTATGACTATAAGGACACGGAATTTGCTGATTTGTACAATGACGCGAGTGTCATATACAGTGAACTTATTTTATATGATAACAAAGTACTGTCGCTTATGAAATCGCAGAAGATACCATACACGAGCACAGATGTACTTGCACCCGCGCCAAAGGTTGAAAAGTGGAACTCGGTCACGGGTTCATGGGTTGCAAGTGTGGCATCCGCTGACGATATGGCAATCCGTGACACTTACGGAAATCTTTTTGCCGACGAGTACGCAGGAAGTGAGCAGGACGGAATTTCCAAATCGGATTTAACGGATATATATTCAAAATTTAAGAAGTCTAATATAGACAAAATTGTGGATATAAATATAGCGCAGGCTGGCGACAAGTACAATGTGACCATAAATACAACGTATTCATTTGCTTACAGCGTTGTGTATCGCGCGGATGATTTGACGGGTGGTACGAACAATCCGGTTGGTGGTACGGATGTTTCCGATGAAAGTGATGTCACAAATGCCTCAACAGCCGCTTCTGGTGAAAATGATGTTACAAATGTCTCAACAGCTGTTCCTAAAGCGAGCGCTGGCACCAATACTTCAACAACCGCTTCAGATGGAGATGATGATACAGACGAGTCAACAGCTTCATCGGAGACTTCTCAGACAAAGAAACCAACAGCGTTTTACAGATGTTCGGGAACATTGGTCTACAAGGCTGACGAGATAAGTCTTGTAGTCGACAATGAAAAACCTTTGTATTTTCTGTATGCAAAAGCTGAGGGGGAGAAGCTTGCGGAGGATGGTGCGACTGTCGGGGAGACAGCCGATGCAAGACATTTTAACAGTGTAAGTTACAACGTGTCCGTTGATTCGGGCGTAAATCTTGTGAATACCGATGGAACTTCACGCAATATGAAGTTGTATTTTGTGGAGCAGGCGGGGACGGTTCAGGAGGATAGTTTTAGCATTAATTTGGAGAACAACAGCCTTGCCACGGAGCTTGATGTGTACACTACGGAGCTGTATAACACGCTTGACGCGACGTTTTTTGTCAATAACGTGGGAAGTGGAGTTAATGTATACTCGACAAAGGATTTGGACAATAGCGATAATCACATTGCATATAACAAGGGCGACAATATAACCTCATTATATAAGGTGATAGTCAGTGTTGACTACGATGCTGACCGTGACGGAAATTATTCGGAACAGGTTTATTCTGTGTCTACTGACGATTAAATGGCAGTGCGGTGGAATGGAGAAATGTATGGACAGGAGAAGAGAAAACAGTCTTAAAGAAAACAGGGGCTCGTCACTTATCATGGCGTTGGTGGTGGTGTCCTTCATAGCGGTGATTGCGATGACGGCAATGTCATTATCTCTGTCCTCATACAAGGTCAAGGCGATGGAGGCTAAGACGAAGAATGCTTTTTACAACGCAGATATGGCGGTTGATGAGATATATGCCGGTCTTGCCGCCGATGTTTACAGCGAACTTGCCAATTCCTACGATTATGTTGTCTCAAATCTTCTTGAGGTCAATGGAAACTCTGTGACAATGATTAGCAATGAGACAGCGAACAAGCTTCTCAGAGATACATATTTTAAAAATGCCTGCTTTGCAATATTTGGGAAAAGTTATGACATGGCAGATGATAGCCAGATAAAGCAAAAAATAGAGCTTGAATTAAATAATGGGGGATTTTTATCTGTAAATCTTTCTGATTTGTCGAATAGTCTTAAAGATTATTTATCCGATGCCTATAAGGATGCCACAGGCACAGGTGAGATTGAGATAAGTGTGGGACAGCTCCCGCAAATCAACCAAGATGAAGATATGGCAATAAGCTCCGTTGTCATAAGGGATGTGACGGTTACTTACCAGAACACAAAGACTGATTATTTTTCACAGCTCACAACAGATTATGAGATTGTGTTTCCTGAGAAGGCGGATATCAATATTGTAGATGACGACAGTGATATTCTCATGTCATTTCGCGATTATGCGATTGTATCAAATAAGACTATAAATTCTGTGGGCAGTATAAATGTGAATGGTGGAATATATGCCAATGAAAGAATAAATTGCCAAGGTGCTGATTTGGCTACAAGTCCAATAAGGCTTACCGTGAATGGCGGAAATATCGTGACAAATGGCTTTATACAGCTTTCAAAGAATGCAGGGCTGACGCTTGGAAATGGCAGGATATGGGCTGACAATATAGAACTTACAGATTCTGACCTTGTAATCAACGCAGATGCCTCGGCTTATGTGGCAGATGATTTGACGCTTCAGGATGGAAAAAATTCAGTCACTATAAATGGCGATTATTATGGATACAGCATTGAGGGGCATGGAGTGGAAAGCTCAAATGCCACACCGGCTAAGAGCAGTGCTATTATCATAAACAGTAAGAAGTCCAAGCTTGATTTTTCAAATATAAGAACGCTTATATTGGGTGGCTACGGATGGGTTGTGTATAATGAGGGCTCCGGGGCGGGCTACTACAGAACCGGTGAGTCAATAGCTGTGCGATACGCACAGACAGCGTATGTTCTTCCCTCATCGTGGAATGGAGTTGTCAACAGTAATTTTTTTGCTAAGAAGTTGTTAAATGATAGTCAGCCTGTAATCGCTAATCCTTTAGCTGACGGACAGACGGAGTACTATTACAATTTCTTGAGCGGTGATGCGGCGGCGAGCTTTTACCGCGGTCTTTACGATGACGATATGTTTAATAAGCTTTGTGCACAGAGTGGCATAGGCGATGACAATCTTGCGGAGGCGCAGGAGATAAGGGCAAAAATCAGAAGCATAATAGATGAGGCGTATGCGGATTTCCTTGACTATGATGGCACAGGGACTAAGGCAATCACGATAAATCCGAATGCCCGTGTGTATGAGAAAGGTATTGTCAGAGACAATGCGTCAAGCGTGAATGACTATAACAGTGTCAGTGAGGAGCTTGTCAGAGTTCTTTATGACAATTCAAGATGGAGACAGAAGATAATAGGAAGTCTTTTGATAGAGCTTGAGGATGACTGGATGTATAATTCGGACGATTGGAATGGGACGGTGCTCCCGACACTCAACTATGGTTCAATGCGTTTTTCATATAGGATAGACAAAAAAGAAGTATTGGACAATGGCGCGGTGGACAATATTCTGCTTGGCAAAAATAAAATTGCTCAGGCCGGAAGTGCATACTATTATGTTGAGGATGACAATGGCTGCAACGCGGAAGACTATGTGGTGTATGTGCAAAGTGGAGATATGAGGCTTAGTGCAAGCCTTGACAGCCGCGCACCTAGAAAAGGCATTATAATCGTTGACGGCGATGTTGTTGCAGACCAGGATTTTGAGGGGTGTATTATCGCCACTGGTAATATCAGAATTGAGAATGGCACATATACAGCCGCACCGGGACTTATGGACACAATCCTCAAAGCACTTCCGGGTGTTAGAGGTTATTTTGACGGCAAAAGCGACACTGATTTGGGAAAACATGTCGGTTACGACGACGGAGCACATACAGAAAAATCGGATGAGGAAAGCGGCGATTTAAATCGCTACGAAGCTTCGGACTGTATCAACATAGCAAACTATAGAAGAAGCGCAGTGCCGCAGACCACAGAGGAAGAATAAAAAGTTGGGAAATGGAGTGAAAAAGCCGATATGAAAGACAAGGACAATACCATGAACGGTGACAAAAATAAAGGTTTTTCTTTAATTGAATTGCTGGTTGTCATTGCCATTATGGGTATATTTGTCGGCGTTTCATACGCAGCATTTGGGCTTATTCAGGCTGGGAATATGACTAGCGTTACAAAAAATATTGCGACTGGTATTCAGGAGACAAGGCAGAAAACCATGACCCAGAACTTATCGTATGGATGGAGTTTTTCGGTCAACACGGGTGCCGACGGCGTGGTGAGCATGTCGATAACAAAGAAAGCTGCTACCACGCAGTCGCCGATAGACACCGTGACCGAGTTAAAAAAATGCACCTTGTACTACACAGAAAATACGGGAGAGGAAAGACAGATTACGGATTTTTTGATGACATTTGATGCGTCAACCGGTGCGATAAGGAGCTTTGAGTACACGCTTGTTGGCGGCACGACTGTCACGCAGACCTCCGGCACGGGTAAAATAAGGGCGGAGCATGGAAATAAGGACAGCGAGCTCACAATCTTTTTTGCAACTGGGAAGTATGAGGTTAAATGAATTTAGTTTTGGTGTTTACATATGCCAGATTTCACGGAATTTGCAGATGAATGGAGATTGACATGGAACATTCTATAGTACACAAACAGAATAATGTTTCGGACAACAGAGGAATAACTCTTATCGAGGTGCTGATAAGCATTGCAATAATGGGGATTGTGTCATCAATGATATCTGCAATAATGCTGGGAGGAACTAATTTTTTTAGAAAACAGAGTGCCACAATAGATTTGCAGAATGAGTCGCAGATTGTTACCGCGTCAATTACGGCGGCAATACTTGAGGGAACGGATTTTACGATTGAGAAAGAAAAGATGATGGATGGCAGGAAGGTTTTTTATTTTTCGACGGGAACATCAGCCGCGGAGGGTGAGAATAAGGCTGTCGGAAAGCAGTATATATGGGTTTATGAGAGCCCTTATGGTGATGAAGGATTTTTGTACATATATGATGCCGGGGCTGTGATTGACTATAACAGGGGAAACTGTATTTCGGAAGTGGTAAGGAGCTTTAATGTGGGATTTACCGGGACTAAGACAAATGAGTCGGGCGAAAAAATGTTTACGCGCGACAGTGCTGTAAATATCGAGTTGACGCTTGCCAATTCAAAGGATGAGTTGACGCAGAGCATAGCAGTCAAACCGAGAAACACGGTGGTTAATTTTAATACCAATTAAAAATGTCAACATAGAGATACCATTTACACAAATACGGCGAAGGAGAGTTGATGTTTATGAGAAGGATGAATAATCTGTTTAAAAAGGACATAAAGAGGATGATTGCGGCATTGCTGGCGGTTGTAATGATTATTGCATTTGTACCATCGGTTCCCGTACAGGCTTATAATGGAAAAACACAGCTTGGGATTGCGGAAAATAAAGAACCCGTGCTGATTTCCAACATGTCGGATGTCGATTTGGCGGCTTCTGCCCTTGCCACAAAAACGGATGTGGACAGTGTTTCGGGCGTGCAGAGGGCGCTTGATGCGGGGCTTAAAAATAATTCCGGCAGGAGTGATGTGATAAGGGCGGTGCTTGACAATATTGAGGAGCTTCCGCAGTATGGCAATGCTGGATATAAGTCTCTTGAAAGAGGGACAGCACAGAGACCTTTTGTTATTCTTGAGATAGTTCCGGCGGAGGAGCTTGGAGAGTTTGGATATCTTGTAGGTGGATGCGAGCCTACAAGACTTGAGGAGTTGCAGGGACATCCTGATGAGTTGGGGATAGTCAGTACGCTTAATACGGGAACATTGATATCTCCCGGATGGCCTAATAATTATAATACATATTTTTTTCTGGATGAAAAGGAGGGTAACAGCTCATATTATAATAATTGCAATTTCAGTACATTTAATTCATGGATTGAGTCATGCAAGGGACAGGAAATTACACATTATGGGTATTACGAGTATGTTGGTTCGGAAAATGGATATTTCTCAATAGTTGATGGCAAGATGGAAAAGATTGGAAAAGACAAGGGCGAGTATGTGTGGCATACGATTAATCAGGTCATACTTGATATATACACTCAAAAAGGTATTACGTTCAATGATGCCATTAAGCCGAAGGAAAAACTGGGTGAGAGAATATACACTACAAGAGTCAGCTACAATATTAGGCTGGATAATTCCGATACAGGTAAAACGGTTGACCAGGTAGCATCAATACCATCGTGGGCATATAAGGCATATGTTAACAAGGAATTATTTTTAAAGGATACGTTGCTGCTATCGGATTATGATGCAGAGGAGTATTCATGTGTCATAAAGACCATCACGCCCGATGAATTGAATAAAAATCCGTCGTGGATTGATTATTCCGACCTTATCTATATTTTTCCGCAGGAGCATAACGCCACATCAACCTACTGGAAAAAGATGATTGACGGCGAGCCGGCGAACAGATTAGGTCATACATCGGACAAGACATCATATAGTATCAATGATTTTGAGACAAACGATATATCGGCGGAGGTTGCGCTTGAAATACTCAACAGAGCTACAGCCAAGGATGGATATGTAGCTGTGATACTTGATGACAGATTGTTTAATATGGGATATGTGGTTACGGATAAGAGCAAAAATAAATCAGCTTTTGACTTGAAGGTTTATACCTGGGACATGAAAGATACTGGACTGGTGCAAAATGTCGGAGTGGGAAGCGCGAGCAGTTGCAATATATTTAAGCTGTGCCTTATGCTTATCACACTCAATCCTGAAATTGTCAGGCAGTATTTTGTCGACAGAGGACTTATAAAGGTTGGAGAAGATAATTTTTCGCTGGTGCTTGACAGCAGTTATCAGACAGGCGATGCGTCAATGTACTGGTCATTTTATTCTTTGCAGATGATAGACGATGAGTATTATGAAAAATATAAGGATAATTATGGATATAATACTCATATGTTGTATATGTATGCTTCGGACGACGATAACTGGGAGAAATATGGAAGTGTTGGCGAGCATGTGACGAATTATAAACAGTCTGTAAGGAACCATGTTTACGCTTATCCCGGCGACAATAGTGTTGCCATGAATTATGTGGGCGGCACTATAAATTCTGACAATACCACATTGTCAAATGGAGACTATCGTTTTAAAGATTTCCGCGATACGCTTGATGAGAGCGTAAAGAAGGATGAGTCGGGTGAAAATAAAGTAAAGGTTAATTATGAGGCTGGAAAAGCTGATTCATCCGACGCGGTCAGATATATTTTGGGTTTGATGGGCGGGAAAAATGAACAAAAGCGCGATGAACCGCCTGTGGTTGAAGTGGAAAAGGCGGATATGACGCAGGACAATACCGCAGGACAATCGGGAATTGACGAGCTTACGGTTGAAAATGTGAGTGACAGCAACGAATACTCGATTACTATATCAAAGAGCAATCCGGATGCCAACTATGTCAGAGTCTATTTTAGACCTAAGAATATGGGTTCAGCCACGGATATAAATGTTCGCATATCATACACAAATGCTAATGGAAAGAGTGCTTATATAGAGGAAGTATGGGCAGCGGATGAGGCTGATGCGCTTTATAAGGCACAGACAGACAACTATATGGGATTGAAGAGCAATAATCTCTATTATTTCTATTATAATAAGTCCGATATAGTGGCGGTTGGTAATAGGTTTACATTTGAGGTGACAAACAGTTATTATTCTGATGTCGAAGCGGCTCATTTGACTTTATACATGAAAAATCCGCCTACGCTTGAGGTGGAAACGGCGTATATGACGCAGGTTGAGCCGGGCAATAAGAATTTCAATCCGGGGCAGAATGGGGCAGAACTTCAAGTTGATAAAATTGAAAATGATGAAAATTTTGCAAACAACTATTTGGCGGGCGTTCTAAATGAGGATGATTACAAGGACGGAAAATATGTGCGCGTATACTTCAAACCTAAAAATGACGGAACGGCAGCAGATATAAATGTCCGCATTTCATATACGGATTTGAATGGAAGGAAGGCTTACATAGAAAAGATATGGTCAGCAGATGCGAATACCCTTTATGAGGCGCAGAAAACAGATTCATATTGTGGCGGACTGCAAAGTGACAAGCTCTATTATTTTTACTATGAAAGGGAAAATATAGCACAGGATGTGGGAACAAGGTTTACGTTTGAGATATCAGATGGCTATTATTCTGATATAACCGCGGCATACTTGACGCTGTACTTAAAATATCCACCTACGATTGAAGTGGAAAAAGCAGATATGACAAGGAATAATACGTCTGGTCAGCAGTCGGTCTATAATCTTGGTGTTGATAAGAGCGGTGATGACAAATTGTCACCGCAGTATATGGTTGATGTGCCGGATGAGGATGCCAAGTATGTGCGCATGTATTTCAGACCTAAGGATATAAGCCTGTTTAACAATCTTGATGTCCGCATTTCCTATTCAAATAAGAACGGAAGCAAGGGTTATATAAATGAGGTATGGACTGCCGAGGCTTACGCGGATGAGGCGGCAGGAACACTTCACTTATCAGGTGATGGTTCAAGTAATTATTTTGTAGGACTTAACAATAATAAGCTCTATTATTTCTATTATGAGAAGTCAAAAATAAAATCCGATGGGGATACGTTTATGTTTGAGGTCAATAACAACCGCTCATTGAAAGCTGGACTTGCGTATTTGAAGCTAAGCTTACAGACATTGTATGAACTTGACTGATAATGTAATTAAGGCGTAAGCGTTGAATGTAAATTACACTTTATTTGTTTGTGCCTAAATATGCACAAACAAATAGATATTATCACAACATAAAAAACATGCAGCTTTAACTTGGGTGAAGCTGCATGTTTTATTAATCACACGTTTAAAATATATTCGATTTTCACTATTTAATAAGATTTGTGTTGTCAATGGCGGCGCAAGATGTTATATTAGATACAAGCAGAGTTCTATAATTCTTTGATTTAATCTTACCGGGCATTTCCGGTATTCTGTCAATTAGAAATTCATGCTTTTAATTCCAGTATTTCAAAAATATGTATTCGGGGGTGAGGTACGACAAAAGTATAATTTTAGTAGACGTGACACATTTTGTTAAAAAAGTGTCATGATACAGTGTTTTATCATGAAGTAACCGATTATATAAAAAATAACACGGAGGAATTATATATGGTGAGTAAAGTCGGCTGTGCGATGGTCACGGCTATGGGGGCTGCGCTCTTGGAGGTGGAGGCTGATGTGTCGGGAGGGCTTCCCGATATAGAGATGACGGGCAACCTTGGCGGCTCGGTCAAGGATGGCAGGGAGAGAATAAGGGTTGCGATAAAGAAGTGCGGCTATCCTTTTCCGCAGGGGAGAGTGACAATCAATATCGCGCCGGCGGCGATGAGGAAGGAGGGCACGGGATTTGATTTGGCGGTTGCATGTGCGATATTGGAGGAGATAGATATAATACCGGAGGACAAGCTTCGCGGAAAAATAGTTGTGGGTGAGCTGGGACTTGACGGTGCGGTTATAGGTGTGAGGGGTGTACTTCCCGTGGTCGTGGAGGCGAAAAAGAAAGGCTGTGTGAGCTGCATAGTTCCGATGGACAACTATTCTGAGGCTCTTATGGTGTCCGGCATTGAGATAATTCCGGTAAGTCATTTGACTGAACTCGTTAATCTGACTAACGGAAAAGCGAATGAGAAAAGAGTAGTCAAAAATGTTGACGGCAACGAAAAAATTGAACAAAAAATACAATCGGAAGCGGACAAAAAATTTCCGGCTAAAAGCAATATAATAATGAAGAAAAAGGAACAAAACATAGGGGCGGATAAGGTGCAGCCTGACTATGCAGACATATCCGGGCAGCAATATGCCAAGAAAGCGATACTGACAGCCGTTGCGGGGCGGCACAATATTCTGCTTATGGGGCCACCGGGGGCGGGAAAGACAATGTTGACATCTCGTATTCCGACGATAATGCCGCGCATGTCGGAGAATGAACAGCTTGAGCTTGCATGTCTGTACAGCGTGGCAGGAAAACTTGGCGAGAGGGAGGACAAGAGCGTAAGACCATTCAGGGCACCGCACCATTCAATCACATCTGCCGCACTTATAGGCGGCGGCAGGCTTGTTGAGCCGGGCGAGGTGTCGCTTGCCTCTAAGGGAGTGCTTTTTCTCGATGAGCTTACCCGTTTTGACACAAGGGTCATAGAGCAGTTGAGAGAACCGCTTGAGACGGGAAAGATAATGATTAACAGGGTCACGGGCTCGTGTGAGCTCCCGGCGGATTTTATGCTTGCGAGTGCCATGAACCCATGTGCATGTGGTTTTTACCCCGATAGGGGCAGGTGCAGATGCACGACATGGGATGTCAACAGGCACTATGGGCGCATAAGCAGACCGATTCTTGACAGGATAGATATTTCAATAGCATTGCAGAGGGTCAGCTTTGATGAGTTGACGGGTAAAGCGCCGCAAAATGATAGGACAGATTTGGATGAAGTTAATTTAAGAGAACATGGAACAAAAAATTTCTGTTCTGACAGCAAAACGATGAGAAAAATAGTTGAAGATGTGTGGCAGATACAGCAAAACCGTCTCGGCGACGGCAGATATAATAGCAGAATGACCAACGACGAGATTAAAAAGTACTGTAAGCTGGATGCTGTATCTGAAAAGCTTATGAGGGAGGCTTATGAGGTGTACGGGCTGAGTGCGAGGGCGTACTACAAAATTCTAAAGGTGGCGCGCACGCTGGCGGACATAGACGGACAGGAGAATGTGGCACAGAGCCATGTTCTCGAGGCATTGAGCTACAGGGTGAAAGATAAGGGTGATGATAAATGAATGAAAATACTGATAAGTTCACCAGATATGCACAGGCGCATATAAAGGAGTGGTACTGGCTTACAAATCTTCCGGGTTTTGGATATAAAAAGCTGTCGGCGCTTAGAAATGGGGTTGATGATGTAGTTGAGCTGTACAAAATGGAAGAAAGTATTGGGCGTGATGAGGCTGAGAAATTTTTAAAACAGACTTTTGAGGCGGCGGGGGTAAAATACTGTGAAAAGGATATTGAGGTATTTTTTGACGGGCAGTTAAAGGACAGACTTGCCATTGAATACGAAAAGATTGCACAGTCGGATGTAAGCATGGTTTCTGTCGATTCTGCACAATATCCTGAAAAACTTATGGATATTTTTGACGCGCCGTACATACTATATTACCGCGGAAACCTCCCCGATTCGGACACAAGGGCAGTGGCTGTTGTGGGGGCGCGGGCGTGCAGTGAATATGGAAGGAGCATGGCTAAAATCATTGGAAGGGAGCTTGCACTTTTGGGAGTGCAGGTTGTAAGCGGCTTTGCGAGAGGGATTGACACGGCATCGCATAATGGAAGCCTTAGCGTTGAGAATGGAAGGACATTTGCGGTGTTTGGGAGCGGTATCAATTATTGCTATCCGCCTGAAAACAAATTTACTTACGATGAGATTATAGAAAAGGGCGGGGGAATAATCTCAGAATATCCGCCAGGCACAAAGCCGTCGCCGGGATTTTTTCCTATGAGAAACCGAATTATAAGTGGTCTTTCGGATGTCGTGATAGTCGTCGAGGCGGGAATTAAGAGTGGTTCACTCATCACTGCTGACCATGCCTTAGAGCAGGGAAGGACGGTTATGGCGCTGCCAGGCAGAGTTACGGACAGGCTTAGTGATGGCTGTAACAGACTAATACGTCAAGGTGCTGCAATTATATCGTGTATGGACGATATTTTGTTTGAATTAGGCATGACTAATGAACAAAAAAAGCCCGTCAATATAAAAAATTCACAAATTCAACTTGCAAAGCCCGAGAAAATGTTGTATAGTCATCTAGATTTTAACCCGCAGAGTATTGACGACTTAATTCGCAAAAGTGGAATAGAACCCATTGAAGCGGCAGGGTGTCTTGTGAGGCTCGAACTGTCAGGAATGGCGAAAAGGATTGGAGGCATGTACGTTCGCGGGAAATAATAACTGGAGGAGTTGTCATGGCAAAATATCTTGTAATCGTTGAGTCCCCGGCAAAGGTGAAGACTATCAAGAAGTTTCTTGGTTCTAATTACGAAGTGGTTGCATCACAGGGCCATGTTCGTGATTTACCTAAGAGTACGCTGGGAATAGATACGGAACATGACTTTGAACCGAAATATATTACAATAAGAGGTAAGGGCGATATACTTGCGCATCTTCGCAGAGAGGTAAAAAAGGCTGACAAGGTCTATCTTGCTACCGACCCTGACCGCGAGGGAGAGGCCATATCATGGCATTTGGCACAGGCGCTTAAAATAGAGGACAAGGATATCAACAGAATAAGCTTCAATGAGATTACAAAGAATGCGGTTAAGGCATCAATAAAAGACCCTAGAAAGCTTGATATGAACCTTGTCGATGCACAGCAGTCGAGACGAATGCTTGACCGAATGGTTGGATATCGCATCAGTCCTGTGCTTTGGGAGAAGGTAAAGAGAGGCTTGAGCGCCGGACGAGTTCAGTCTGTAGCTCTAAGAATTATATGTGACCGTGAGGCGGAGATAAACGCTTTTATTCCCGAGGAATACTGGACAATAGATGGAATTTTTAAGGTTAAGGGCGAGAAAAAGCTCCTGACCGCCAAGTACACTGGTGACAGCAATGGAAACGCTGCCATCCACAATGAGGCTGAGAAGGATGCCATTTTAACCGCAATCAAAGACAAAAATGCAAAGGTCACCGAGGTAAAGAAAAGTGAGAGGATAAGAAAGTCACCTCTTCCGTTTACCACGAGCACACTCCAGCAGGAGGCAGCCAAGGCACTGAATTTTTCGACACAGAAGACAATGCGCATTGCACAGCAGTTGTATGAGGGTGTTGATATAGAAGGTCACGGGACGATTGGTATAATCACATATCTTAGAACGGACTCCACGAGAGTTGCACAGGAGGCTGACCTCTCGGCGAGAGAATATATTAAGGACAATTACGGCGATGATTATTATGCGCCTATAGATGACAAGAAGGAGCCTGACAAAAAGATACAGGATGCACATGAGGCGATAAGACCTACAGATATTGAGCTGACTCCGGCTAAGGTAAAGGAGTCTTTGCAGCGTGACCAGTTCCGTCTGTACCAGCTTATATGGAAGAGATTTGTTGCGAGCCGTATGCAGCCGGCAAAATATGAGACGACGACGGCGAAGATTTTGGTTGGCGACTATCATTTCTCAGCGTCAGCGTCGAGGATTGCATTTGATGGATTTATGTCGGTGTACGCGGAAGCTGACGAGGAGAAGCAGGAGAACAATTCGATGGTTGGAAGTCTTAATACTGACAGCACAGTCACTCTTGCGGATACGGAGAGCAAACAGCATTTTACACAGCCGCCGGCACATTACACTGAGGCGACGCTTGTAAGGACGCTTGAGGAGCTTGGCATAGGAAGACCTAGCACATACGCACCTACTATAACAACCATTATAAATAGAAGATATGTCGCTAAGGAGAATAAGAACCTCTATGTGACGGAGCTCGGCGAGGCGGTAAATTCCATTATGATGAAGGCTTTTCCGGTCATTGTCGATGTGAACTTTACAGCCAATATGGAGTCACTCCTCGATGGCATTGCAGATGGAAGTATTCAATGGAAAACGGTTGTGAGAAACTTCTATCCTGACCTTGACGAGGCAGTAAAGAACGCTGAGAAGGAGCTTGAGGAGGTCAAGATTGAGGACGAGGTTACAGATATACCATGCGATGTCTGCGGCAGAATGATGGTTGTAAAATATGGACCTCACGGAAAATTCCTTGCGTGTCCGGGATTTCCGGATTGCCGCAACACAAAGCCTTATCTTGAGAAGATAGGTGTTGCCTGTCCTAAGTGCGGTAAGGATGTAGTGATACGAAAGACCAAGAAGGGCAGGAAATACTTTGGATGTGAGGGATTCCCGGACTGCGATTTCATGTCATGGCAGAAGCCTTCGGACAAGAAATGCCCGGAGTGCGGCGGTTATATGGTTGAGAAGGGGAACAAGCTTGTATGTGCCGACGAGCATTGCGGCTATGTGATGGATAAGAAAGAGACACAGGAATAAACATTGTTTTGCGGTATACAGGTAAAAATATGATTAAATATTAAGAATTATAATAATTATTCAGACTATTCACAAAAAAATCCATAAAAACTATTGTATATTCAAAATATTTATGCTAAACTTAGCGAGTAGAACCAATATTCTATTTGCTAAGTTTTTGTTTTATAGGAAATTAACACGGAATTTGCTATAAGACATATAGTATGACGGAATTGATTTAAGATTTATATGGAAAGGGTGGTTGCACGGATGAGCGTTCAGTTACTTGATAAGACAAGGAAAATCAATAAGCTTTTGCACAACAATAATTCGCATAAGGTGGTGTTCAACGATATTTGCCAGGTGCTTAGCGAGATATTGGTGTCTAACACTCTTGTTATAAGCAAGAAGGGTAAGGTGTTGGGAAGCAGCCTGTGTGAAGGCGTTGAGGAGATTAAGGAATTGATTGATGACGAGGTTGGTGAGTTCATCGACCATATGCTTAATGAGCGTCTGTTAAGTGTCCTTTCTACAAAAGAGAATGTCAATCTTGAGACACTCGGATTCGGACGGGGAGATGCGAAAAAGTATCAGGCGATTATAGCCCCGATAGATATCGCGGGTGAGCGTCTTGGAACACTTTTTATGTACAAGTGTGACAGCCAGTACGATATAGATGATATTATTCTATGTGAGTATGGCACGACGGTTGTTGGTCTTGAGATGATGCGCTCCGTCAATGAGGAGAATGCCGAGGAGACGAGAAAGATTCATATTGTAAAGTCGGCCATAAGTACATTGTCGTTTTCGGAGCTTGAGGCTATCAAGCATATCTTTGAGGAGCTTGACGGAAATGAGGGCATACTCGTCGCGAGCAAGATTGCGGACAGGGTTGGAATTACACGTTCCGTTATTGTCAACGCGCTCAGGAAGTTTGAGAGTGCCGGTGTCATAGAGTCGAGGTCTTCGGGAATGAAGGGAACGTACATTAAGGTACTCAATGATGTCGTGTTTGATGAACTTAAAAAGATTGACCTCACTGAATAGATGCTTATATTACTTATTAAAAGGTGCGCTGTTCCGATTGTGGACAGCGCATTGGTCTGTCCGGAAGTAAATTTTTGGAAAATTTTTGGCGAAAAAGCCCCAAAACATATAAAAATAGGCACAAAAACTGCATGGTCAATATTTGAAAAAATTGAAATATATTGTAAAAAAAGCTTGTTTTTTTTGAGTGATACATTATAATTGATAAGAAGAATGTATTTTTATGGATTTTTTTGACGAAATTGTTATCATAAAGGAGAATGTAAGATGTTTGATTCAGGAGCGTTTGGATATGTCAATGTACTGTCGTCTGCGGCAGATGCGGCATGGACAAGAAATGAGATTCTTAATAACAATATTGCGAATGTTGACACGCCGGGATTTAAAAGGCAGGACATGGAGTTTGAGAGTCTTTTGCAGCATGAGATAGGAAGACAGGAAAAGACAAGCTCGACACTTGACCAAAAGGTTGCCAATGTGGACTATAGGAGACTTACACCTTATGTCTATACCGACCATTCACAGTTGTCGACGAGGCTTGACGGCAACAATGTGGATATAGATACTGAGGAGGCAGAGCTTGCTTCCAATCAGATTATGTATGATGGAATAATAGAAGGTCTTAACAAAGAGTTCGAGAGAATGAAAGCTGTTATGGCTAAGTAGATAAGGAGGTAAGTTATGGCATTATTCAGTTCATTTAATATAGCGGCATCGGGAATGACGGCACAGAGACTCAGAATGGATGTTATTTCCGAGAATATTGCAAATGTAAAGACTACAAGAACGGATGCGGGCGGGGCTTATGTCCGCAAGAATGTTGTTCTCAATGAAAAAGGAAATAATTACGGTATCCGCACTTTCAGCGAGATTTTTGACGCTACGAGAAGCGGAGTTGGCAATGGTGTCAAGGCTACTGCCATTGTGAACGATACTGAGACACCGATGGAGCTTGTATATGACCCGTCACATCCGGATGCGGATGAGAACGGATATGTCACATATCCTAATGTTAACATTATTACTGAAATGACTGACCTTATAGATGCCTCACGTTCATTTGAGGCGAATGCCACGGCATTTGAGGCTTCAAAGAGCATGGCTTCAAAGGGACTTCAGATAGGTCAGTAAATAATCATTACATAGAAAAAGAGAGGAATGTATATGTCATCGGTTAATATATTATCAGGCGTGTCGACGGACGGTATCACCAAGACGATTACCGGTCTGAATAACACAAAGACAGAAAAATCGGGGAGCTTTGATGAATTATATCAGGCAGCAATAAATCTTATTTCAGGAACGAATGGATACATACAGCAGGCACAGCAGGCTGAGATTGATTATGCTATGGGAAAGCTCACAAGCACACATGAACTCAGCATAATAGAAGAAAAGGCGAATATAGCACTTCAGTATACTGTTGCGATAAAAAATGGAGTTTTGGATGCATACAAGGAAATTATGCAGCTTCAGATTTAATTTGGTTTAAAGATAACAGTGATACAGGAGAGCACATATGCCGGATATAGTAAAAAAATACCTTGATAGGATAAAGGAATTTTGGAATAAATACACTAAAAAACAGAAAACGATATTTATATCCTCCGTATTGGTTGCAGTTATAGCCATTGTGATTCTCGCAGTAGTTTTAGCACAGCCGCAGACAGTTGTAGTGCGTTATTGCTCGACGGCTGCAGAGGCAACGGAGGTCAGGTCGCTGCTCACAAGCAACAACATATCCTGTACAGTTGGCTCGAATTTTGAGATTATAATCAACAAGGATGATGAGATTGAGGCACAACTTGTGCTTGGATCTAACAATATCTCCTCCACAGGATATTCATACAGCGATGTGCTTACGGGAAGCTTTTCACAGACGCAGGACGACAAGGAAAAGCTTTATGCAGAGCAGCTTGAGAAGAAGTTTGCAGCACAGCTTGCGATGATTGACGGAATAAAGAGCGCGCAGGTAGATATAAGATTTCAGGATTCATCCTCAATTTTTGAGGAGAACAGGGACGCATACATAACAGCGGTGCTTGTGACAAGCAAGACACTTGAAGACTCGACTACAGAGGCGATAGGACTTATGCTCGCCAACAATGTCGGAAGCAAGAACACCAACAATGTTGTCGTCATGGATGACAAGGGACAGCTTTTATACTCAGGAATAAAGGATTCCTCATCACTCGCAGGTTCTACAACGCAGTACAAGTTCCAGCAGGAGCAGAAGACTAACCTTGAGGTTGAGGTAAAGAGATTAGCACTTGCGACACAGAATTACTCGGACGCGGAGGTTATGGTTAACCTTGTGTTTGACAATGACATTGTAACAGAGGTCGCACAGGAGTACACGATACCTGATGGTTCAGAGGAAGGTTTAAGAAGCACAAGCTATGAGGTCAACAGTACCAACGGCGTGACAGCGGGAGGTACAGCGGGAACGGCTTCCAACAATGATGACACAGGATATGATGTCACGCAGGGAACGGGAACAAGCGGTGAGTATTCGCTCACACAGATTGACTGGCTTCAGAACAGCAAGTACACGACGACTGAAAAGACAGCGGCATCGGTTATGCTCGACCAGTCATCATTGTCAATCATACTTACAAGATACGAGGTCGTTTCCGAGGCTGATTTGACAACTCAGGGATTGCTTGGCAATATGACTTATGATGAGTACAAGCTTGCCAACAGCGCACCTGTATCGATAACGGTTGAGCAGGATTTGGCGCAGCTTATAGCCAACGGTACAGGAATTCCTGTGAACAGCATCGCTATTTCAGCCAATATGAAGTATGTGTTTTTGGATACACCTGCAAGTAGTACACCGGTATCGTTCATTATACAGATTGTGCTTGCAGTTCTCATAGTAGCACTTCTTGCATTTGTCGTATTCAGAAGTGCAAGACCTGTCACCGTCGAGGAGACAGAGCCGGAGCTCTCAGTGGAGGATATGCTTGCATCTACCAAGGAGAAGCAGACACCGCTTGAGGATATTGACCTTCAGGATAAGTCGGAAGCCCGCAAGGCTATCGAGAAATTTGTACAGGAAAATCCGGAGGCAGTTGCTATGCTTCTTAGAAACTGGCTCAACGATGGTTGGGAGTAATATAATGGAGGCGTGATATTTAACGTCTCGGAATGGAGATAATATGGCAGCAAAGAAAAATGGATTAGACGGAGTCCAAAAGGCGGCAGTTCTCTTGATTGCCTTAGGACCGGATATGTCATCACAGATATTTAAACATCTTCATGATGATGAGATTGAACAGCTTACACTTGAGATTGCCAATACCAACAGTGTATCGCCGGGTACCAAAGAGGAAGTTCTGAATGAATTTTACGAGGTGTGTCTTGCACAGCAGTATATTGCCGAGGGTGGTATCGGATATGCCAAAGACCTTCTTGAAAAGTCTCTCGGTGCCGACAAGGCGAAGGAGGTTATCGGCAAGCTTACAGCGAGCCTTCAGGTACGTCCTTTCGAGTTTGTCAGAAAGACCGACCCGACGCAGCTGCTTAACTTTATACAGGATGAGCATCCACAGACTATAGCACTTATTTTGTCCTACCTCTCACCTGCACAGTCGTCGATGATTATATCGGCGCTTCCACCTGAAAAGCAGGCGGAGGTTGCAAGAAGAATTGCGCAGATGGACAGAACATCACCGGATGTTATCAAGGAGGTTGAGGGTGTGTTAGAGCGCAAGCTTGCTTCCCTTGTCAATCAGGATTACACGATTGTCGGCGGTGTCGATGCTATCGTCGATATCCTCAATGCGGTTGACAGAGGAACAGAAAAACATATTGTCGAGACTCTCGAGGTCGAGGATCCAGAGCTCGCAGACGAGATCAGAAAGAAGATGTTCGTATTCGAGGATATTCTCTCTCTCGACGACAGAGCTATTCAGAGAGTGCTGCGTGATATTGAGAACAATGATATCGCTATTGCCCTCAAGAATGCCAACGAGGAAGTTCAGAATGTTATCTTCAAGAACCTTTCAAAGCGTCTTGCTTCTATGATAAAAGAGGATATGGACTTTATGGGTCCTGTACGTCTCAAGGATGTTGAGGAGGCACAGCAGAAGATTGTTAATAACATCAGAAAGCTTGAAGATGCCGGCGAGATTGTAATTGCAAGAGGCGGAGGTGACGAGATAGTTGTCTAATCTGCTCAAATATAATAGCTTTGTGGTGAGAAACGCGGATAATTATATTATCGATTCAAACCAGAAGGTATTAGATAGGATTAACGGCATCAAGAAAAATGTAGGTGTCACAAATGAGATTACACCAAATCCGCCCGATGAGGATGGATTTGTGAGAGGTCTTAGTGCGAAGGTTGTTGAAGAACTCACTGACCCGGACGAGACGGCAGCCACGGAGGAAGATTTGTCAATACAGACACAGGAAATCCTCGATAATGCCAGACGTGAAGGGGAAGAGATAGTTGCGCAGGCACACCGCGAGGCGGAGGACTTCATAAATATTATGAAGAACAACGGTTATGAGCAAGGGCTTAAGGACGGTGCGGCTGAGATTGAAAAGAAGAAACAGCAGCTTGAGGATGAATACAATGCAAAGAAACAACAGCTTGAGGACGAGTACCAGACGAGGCTTAGTCAGATAGAACCTAAGTTAGTTGACACATTTATAAATGTATTTTCCAAGGTAACGCATACCGTGGCGGAGGACAAAAAGGATATGATAATGTATCTTATCAATTCCGTCATGGGAAATGTGGAGAACAGCAAGGAATTTGTCATACATGTGTCGCCCGATGATTATAGGTTTACAATCAATAATCAGCATCTCATAACCACAGCCGTGTCAAAGGATGTGCATATTGAGATATCAGAGGATTCAAATCTTAAAAGAAATGAATGTCTGATTGAGACAGACGCGGGTGTATTTGACTGTAGTTTGGATGTACAGCTAGATAATCTGATACATGATATAAGGCTGCTTAGCTGCATAGATAATTAGGGTGGCTGTTAGGAGAGAGTGAATTGTGCTTGCAGATATAGATTTTGAAAAATATACAAGACTTGCAGATAAAACCTATTACAAAAAGCTTGGGCGCGTCGCTAAAGTTGTAGGACTTAGTATCGAGTCGATAGGGCCTGAGGCAAAACTCAATGATTTGTGCAAAATAATTCCTAAGGACAATCCTGACAGAGTTATATATGCCGAGGTTGTAGGTTTTAAGGATAACAGAATACTTCTCATGCCATTTGAGCCGGTTGACGGTATCTCTCCGGGCTGTACGGTGGAGAATACGGGAAAGCCGCTTATGATAAAGGTTGGACCTGGACTTCTTGGCAAGACGCTTGACGGTCTTGGAAATCCATCGGACGGGATTGAAATACACTATGAGGCTGAATATCCATGTGATGCGAAGCCGCCTGAACCTATGGACAGGGAGATTATCTCCCAGGTACTTCCGCTTGGTGTCAAGGCTGTCGATGGGCTTATCACAGTCGGCAAGGGACAGCGTATTGGTATTTTTGCCGGAAGTGGTGTCGGAAAGAGTACACTGCTTGGTATGTTTGCCCGCAATACCAAGGCTGATATAAATATAATCGCACTTATAGGAGAGCGAGGCAGAGAGGTAAGAGAGTTCATAGAGCGAGATCTTGGCGCGGAAGGAATGAAAAGAAGTATTGTGGTTGTAGCCACATCCGATAAGCCGGCACTTATCCGTAATAAAGCTGCGAAGACGGCTACAGCCATTGCAGAGTATTTCAGAGACCAAGGCAAGGATGTACTGCTTATGATGGATTCGCTGACACGTTTTTCCCAGGCGCAGAGAGAGATAGGTCTTGCGTCGGGTGAGCCGCCTGTTACAAGAGGATATCCGCCGAGTGTTTACAGCGAGCTTCCTAAGCTGTTAGAGCGCGCGGGAATGAGTAGCACGGGTTCGATAACGGGACTTTATACGGTGCTTGTAGACGGAGATGATTTCAACGAGCCTATAACCGATACGGCGAGAGGTATTCTCGACGGTCATATAATGCTCAACCGTAAGCTCGCCAACAAAAACCATTATCCGGCTATAGATGTTCTCATGAGCATATCCCGTGTAATGAGTCAGATTGTAAGTAAGGATCACAAGGCAGTTGCCGGAAAGCTCAAGAATATTCTTGCCACATATAATGAGGCAGAGGATTTGATAAATATCGGAGCCTACAAGAAAGGTTCCAACAAGGAAATAGACTATGCGATAGAGAAGCATGATGCAGTGAACAAGTTTTTGCTTCAAGGTGTTGATGACAAGTACGAATTTTCTAAGGAAGTAGAGCTTTTGAATGATATATTTAAATAGATATCTCGGATGACGATAATCTGTTGGAAAATTCGGGAGGCGGCATATGGCAAAGTTCATATATAGAATGCAAAATATTCTTAATATTAAGAATAAGCTTGAGACTCAGGCGAGGAACGCTTACGCGGCTGCGAGAATAAGGCTGAGTGATGAGGAGGAAAAGCTTGACAAGCTGTTTGAGCAAAAGAAGAACTATGAAGAAGCGTACAGACAGCAGTTGTCGGGGAATATTGATATACTACAGATTAATATATGTAAGAATGCCATTGAGCTGTCAAAAAATATGATTAAGAAACAGCTTGTGGAGGTTAAGGTGGCTTCACTTAATCTTGAAGCTGCACAGAAGCGTTTGGGTGAAGTTATGAAGGAGCGCAAAATTCAGGAAAAACTCAGGGAGAAGGCTTATGAAGAATTTCTTCAGGAACTCAATGACCAGGAGAAAAAAGAGATAGATGAGCTTGTAAGCTTCCGCTTTGAACAGGAGGAATAGTATGGCAGACGAACTAGATGACTTATTAGATG
>JBNMKO010000045.1:0-26927 GCA_050874385.1 Eubacteriales bacterium | reverse complement strand
CCTGTTTCCGCTCTATATACCCTAATAGATTTGTTTAAGACTGTTTTCTTCTAGCTTTTTGGGTATTTTTACTTTATTTTGGCTTAAAATACCCACTTCTCACTTATTCTCACTTCACTATTGGGTATTTTCTTCCTGTTTATGCTCTATATACCCGAATAGAATTGTTTTGATTTGTCTTCTTCTAATTTATTGGATATTTTCTTTCTGTTTCTGCCATATATACCCTAGCAGGATTGTCATGCTTATTTGTCAAATTCAAAAGATATATAATATGTATAATCATTCTCCACCTTAACATTTCCGTTCTCGATATCCTGTATACTTTCAGGGCGCAACTTGTAACTGCCATAATATAATGCAAGTAACCCCTGCTCCTCACCGTATTTTATATTAGTTTTTTCCTCAAGCTGTGTTGCGCTTCTCAAAAAATGCTCCCTTTTCTGTACCTGTTCAAGTATTGGTATGTCAGTCGCAATCTTTGCACCACCGTCGGAGATAATAAGTTTTATTGTAAAATTGTCAAAATCGGGCACAATCGCTATCATTCCATTTTTTGGCGAGCCGATATCCTCGTATGAAAGGTCCATATTTTCCTTGTCTATAAGCTTCCCCGACTCGTATTTTGATATGTAAACTGTCAATGAGTTGAAACTGTCTGTGGTAACATATTTGTACATAAATGCACCGTCAATTCCCGACAAAAGCCTTGCCGTCTCCATCTCCACACTATTTACATCAACCGCACAGATATAATTCTGTGGTCTGTGAGAAATATAAAATCTAATGCCGACAACCGCGCTCACAAATATAACGACTGCAAGAAGTGCCGCTATCACACATTTCAGCCTATTCTGCTTGTGTTTACTATCGGTTGCAATCTGAATAATGTTGTCCTCCGACTGCCTGACAATCTCATCAACCTTGATATCCTCCCCGGCAAAAAATTCATTGATACTTATACCCAATATTCCACAAAGCTCCATGTACACTGAAACGTCCGGAAGGCACACCCCGCGCTCCCACTTAGAAACCGATTTGTCACTCATGCCAAGCTTCTCGGCGAGCTGCTTCTGCGTCAGCCCCAAGCCCTTTCTCTTTTCCGCAATATACTTCCCAATCTTAACTGTATCCATAAGAGTCTCCATTCTGCCAACATATTAGGCATAAATAATTTTCCACACCAATAGGATATTTCAAATCCGCTTGTCTCTTTAATTAAGACTAACATTTATATGGAAAAATTAACACCCCTCCGAGGTAGAATTGGGCTTTTTCTCATTTTTAGCTCATTGCTCACATAAATAAAAAGCTGAACAACCACCTGATATTGGCAGTTATTCAGCCTTACTTCAACACTATCAATTAAATCTCCCACTTATATCACATAGGACAATAAGCTTGAGTCTTCCTTGCATCAAAAAAACACAAGGCACTTCTGATATGCTTCAATAGCAACAAATATTTTTTACAAAACTCTGCAAAGCAAATTATGAATATGTGAATATCCACTTAACCGAACATAAGTAAATTAAAGCTACATCTAATTTACATATTCTTAATTCGTTCAAGTGCCTCCACCGTATTCTCATAAGAGCCAAAAGCAGTAAGTCTGAAATACCCCTCACCGCTTGGTCCAAAGCCGGAGCCCGGTGTTCCGACGATATTCACGTTCTCAAGGAGATAGTCAAAGAAATCCCATGAGCTCATGTTGTCAGGTGTCTTGAGCCAGATGTACGGCGCATTGACACCGCCAAACACAGTGTAGCCTGCCGATGCAAGTCCGTCCTTTATAGTCTTGGCATTCTTCATATAATAAGCAACCTGCTCCTTTAGCTCTGCCTTTCCTTCTACCGAGTAGACAGCCTCGCCCGCTCTCTGCACGATGTAAGGAGCGCCGTTGTACTTTGTGCCGTGTCGTCTTGCCCAGAGTGAGTGAAGCATCACATCGCCACACTTGATGTCCTTTGGAATTACGGTAAAGCCAAGGCGCACGCCTGTAAAGCCCGCGTTCTTTGAGAAGCTTCTAAGCTCAATCGCACAGTTCCTTGCGCCGTCGCACTCATAGATTGTGTGAGGAACATTGTCCTCCGAGATATATGCCTCGTATGCGGCATCATATATGATTAATGCTCTAACCTTGTTTGCATAGTCAACCCACACTTGCAACTGCTCCTTCGTGAGTGTTGTTCCCGTCGGATTGTTAGGATAGCACAGATAGATTACATCGGGAGTTTCTTTTGGAAGTTCCGGCACAAAATTATTCTCCGCGTTACAAGGCATATAAATCACATCGCTCCATGTCTGTGCTATGGCATCGTAAGTGCCTGTCCTTCCAGCCATCACATTTGAGTCCACATACACGGGATAAACCGGGTCGCACACGGCAATCTTATTGTCAAGGCTTAATATCTCCTGAATGTTTGCGCTGTCGCTCTTTGCGCCGTCGCTGACAAATATCTCATCCGCCGCTATGTCACAGCCCCTTGACTTGTAATCGTTGTCAGCTATCGCATTTCTTAAAAATTCGTAGCCGAGGTCAGGTGCATATCCTCTGAAGGTCTTAGCGTCAGCCATCTCGTCCACCGCGCCGTGAAGTGCCTTTATGATTGCCGGTGCAAGCGGCTGTGTTACATCGCCTATACCAAGACGGATAATTTTTTTGTCGGGATGTGCCTGACTATAAGCATTTACCTTCTTTCCTATCGTTGAAAAAAGATAACTTCCCGGTAATTTGAGATAATTGTCATTGAGCTTAAACATGTTGTGTCCTCCTAAATTTTTGTTGTCATCATTTATAACTATGGCAATTCTAAAAATTAATTTTTCCCTTACTCAAAGTAAGATTTTAATAAATATGTCTTTGCAAAACATATAAAATTGTGCACTATTTTAATGCTCCCCATTTATCAAAATACGAATTACCATAATGTATCAAAAACACCTCTTATAAAAGACTTATAAGCGGATAATCCCCTGTAAATACAGTTACCGCCGGTCCTGTCATATATACTACATTTTCCTTCTCGTCCCACTCGATAAGCAGGTCGCCTCCGAGAAGATGCACAGTGACTTTTCTGTCACACAGACCGTTTAACATGGTGGCAACCGCCGATGCACATGCCCCCGTTCCACATGCAAGTGTCTCTCCTGTTCCTCTCTCCCACACGCGCATGTAGATATTCTTTCTGTCTGCCACGCGGATGAACTCCGTGTTGGTGCGCTCAGGAAATACCTCATTGTTCTCAAATGATGGTCCAATTTTTTCTATATCAACCGCCTTCTCGTCGTCAACGTATGTGATTACATGCGGATTTCCCATCGACACACAGCTCACCATGTACTCTTGTCCGTCAACTGTAAGCGGAGCGTCAAGGACAACAGGAACCTTATCTGATACAGAATTTTCATATCCTTCATGCAATGGCGCAACAAGGTCAATTCCATTAGACTCTATCTTTCTTGTCGCTTCAAGCGTCGTCGGCACAAGCGACGGCTCAAACACAGGAGCACCCATATTCACTCTGACCTCGCTCACCTGACCGCCCAAAAGTCTCAGCGAAAGATATTTTATTCCGGCAGCAGTCTCAATCGACACATCCAGCTTGTCCGTAAGCCCGAAATCATGCACATACTTTCCGACACAGCGTATTCCATTTCCGCACATCGCACTTCTTGAACCGTCAGCATTGTACATTTCCATGTAAAAATCCGCAACCTTTGACGGCTTTATGAGAATAAGTCCGTCGGAGCCTATCCCGTAATGTCTGTCACTAACCGCCCTCGCTATATCGGCAGGTGTCGCAAGTTCTTCCTTTGTGCAGTCGACATACACATAATCATTTCCAAGTCCCTGCATTTTTGTAAATTTCATTCCAACCTCCATTCCGCCGCCAATCGGCGGCACAAATAGTAATATGAAAAATACACCTTAGATGTATTTTTCACATCAAACTCTATTCTGCCACTATACAACGGCACTAATAATAATAAAACCTAATACATATCAAAAAACATATTTTTTTCGTATAATATCTATAAATGAACACTTATGTAAAACCTGGCAAAAATGGCTTCTATTTGTCTAAGTTTATGCCCTACACATAAAGGCTCAACACCATCTGCGCCGACTCCACAAGCTTCGTTCCACTGTCCATCGCGCATTTCTGGATATATTTGTGTGCCTCGTCCTCCGTCATGTGGTTTCGCTCCATCAAAACCGCCTTAGCCTCGTCGATAAGCTTGCGCTCCTCGGTATTTCTGACCGCCGGCTGTGTCCTCTGCCTTCTTTTTCGCCTGTACTGCGCCTCGAACATCATGTGGATTGTATTGACAAAATCCACAATCTTTACGGGCATGGATATGCTCACAATATCGCTTGGACATTGCGCGAGCACTCTCTCCGAGGCGAGCAAAAGAAGTTCAAACTGCGGCGGAAGGCTTTCCTTGAGTTCAAGATAAAGCATATCGGGCAGCTTGTAGCCGGATATAACTATTCCGCCGCTCAGTGAATGTGCATGTTCAAGGGCAAACGCCCCGGTTGTGCAGACCACATCCACATGAAATCCATTTTTTACAAGAAGTCCTTTCAGCCCCTTGCCATCCTCAATTTTTGGAAACACAACTATTATGTTTTCCATACAAACCCTCTCGACATTAATATTTATAAAGGTACTGCCCTATTTCCCAGTCAGTAACCTGTGTGGAGTAGTCCTTCCACTCCTTCTTGATATTGTCAAGATACACTCTTGTTATATGCGCTCCAAGTGTCTTTTTAAGATATTCATCGTTTGCAAGCTCTATTCCTGCCTCCATGAGATTTTCCGGGAGACTGTCAATTCCTGCCTCACGTCTCTCACTGTCCGTCATATCATAGATATTTCTGTTGACCGCCTGAGGAATGGAAAGCTTTCTTCTGATACCGTCAAGCCCCGCCGACAGGCATACAGCAAGCACCAGATATGGATTTGCTGTCGGGTCAGGACTTCTAAGTTCCGCCCTAGTCCCCTCGCCCTCCGATGCCGGTATGCGTATAAGCGGACTTCTGTTGGTCGCCGACCATGCTATATATACAGGCGCTTCATACCCCGGAACAAGACGCTTATATGAATTTATAAGTGGATTTGCTATGGCTGTTATTCCCTTGACATGTTCTAAAAGTCCCGCGATAAACTGGTATGCCGTCTCACTTAGCCCAAGCTTATCCTCCGGGTCGCAGAACGCATTTTTTCCGTCCTTTGAAAGTGACATATTTATGTGCATTCCCGAACCGTTCACGCCATACTTAGGCTTTGGCATAAAGGTTGCATACATTCCATGTCTTTTCGCGATGGTCTTTACAACAAGCTTGAATGTCATAATGTCATCGGCAACTTTAAGCCCTTCATCATATTTAAAATCTATCTCATGCTGTGCCGGAGCCGCCTCATGGTGTGACGCTTCTATGACAAATCCCATATCCTCAAGAGTTAAAACCATGTCACGCCTTGCATTTTCACCGTAGTCATTAGGTCCAAGGTCAAAATATCCCGCCTGCTCATCGGAATCCGTCGTAGGTCTGCCCGACTCGTCCGACGCAAAAAGGAAAAACTCGCACTCCGGTCCGACATTGAAAGTGTAGCCCATATCGGCTGCTTCCTTTAAAACTCTCTTTAAAATATATCTCGGGTCGCCCTCAAAAGGTGTGCCATCCGGCTTATAGACATCACAGATAAGCCTTGCCACCTTGCCCTGCTGCGGTCTCCAAGGAAAAATCGTAAAACTGTCAAGGTCGGGATAAAGATACATATCCGACTCCTCTATCCTCACAAAACCATCTATAGAAGCTCCGTCGAACATAATCTTATTGTCCAACGCCCTCTTTAACTGACTTGATGTTATTGCCACATTTTTCAAAATGCCAAACGCATCTGTAAACTGCAAACGGACAAACTCAACATCTTCCTCAGCCACAAGTCTTAATATATCTTCTTTGCTATATTTTGCCATTTCTGAACCTCCATAACACATTAGTTCAAAACACTGAACTATCAGCTCATTATATCAAACAGGTTATGTATTTTCAATAATTTGTTGCTTCTGTATGCTATCGCTTTACTATATTAAGTTAAGGATTTAAATATGCCAATTAATTTTTGCCAAATTATAGATTACAGCTAAATTAATTAAGTGTACTCTATTATTTTTTTACCACATCATAATTTTTTACCGATATCATGCCAAATATCATCAAAGCACAAATTTTGATTGACTGAAATGCCCGCTTAATGTATAAAATACTATATGGTTAAGCTGTAATCCTTGAGCGGGGATATACGGCTGATTATTTACCCACTATATATTACATGTAACTATCAGGCACAGACACAATGCCGCGGCTGCAAAATGAAAAGCATTTTAACTATAACACTATAAAGCAGGTAGCAAAGCATATTGCAAATATCCGATTTAACTGCCTTTGAAGTTACAACAATATCTCATAATTTCGCTCAGAAACGGAGTTTTTATGCCAAACAATTTAAATAAGGAAAAAAGTACTCTCAACCGGAGAATACAGGCACTCATATTGTGTCTGCTCATTTGTGTGACAAGTGTAACCGGACTTTCCGGCTGTGCAAGTATTGCCTCCTCAAATGCCAACGGCACAATCTATCTTGAAACCTCAAAGCAAAGTGCCGCCACTAACGCCACAGCCACACAGCCATCCGAAACGGAAAACGAGTCCGAGGCAGCAGGCAATGCCAACAATCAAGGTGACATTCAAAATGAAACCGAGAGCGGCACCGACGAAAATGACAAAAACGAGACTTCAACTGACACCACCAATGAGACAACCGAGGTCACAACGGAAGTCACCGCCACCGTCGCTCCAACAAGCGTCAACCTCATCGCTGTAGGTGACATGCTTCTTCACGGAGGTATACATAACAGCTCATTGCAGCCTGACGGCAGTTACAACTACGCACATGTGTTTGAGCACACGAAGGACAGGATTGCGGCGGCTGACATTGCGGTTGCAAATCAGGAGGTAATTTTGGGCGGCGTGGAACTTGGCGTGAGCAGCTACCCTACATTCAACTCACCGCAGGCTTTCGGGGATGCGCTCGTCGACACGGGATTTGATGTGATTTTACATGCCAGCAACCACACGATGGATAAGGACACAATCGGCGTGTTGAACACAATCCATTTCTGGAAGGAAAAGCACCCTGACACGACTTTTCTCGGAATAAACGAGAGCCAGGAGGAGCGGGATACCATAAGAATAGTTGAAAAGAACGGCATTAAGATTGCGATGCTCAACTACACCTACGGGCTCAACGGCTTCACACTCCCTTCCGACAAGCCTTATCTTGTAAATCTCATGGACGACGAACACAAGTCCGCGATAGCCGCTGACATTAAAAAAGCACGCGAGCAGGCTGATTTTGTCATCGTGTACCCTCACTGGGGCACGGAGTATGTGCTTGAAGCCACCGATGAGCAGAAGCAGTGGGCACAGTTCTTTGCCGACAACGGTGCAGACCTTATAATAGGAACACACCCACATGTTGTAGAGCCCGTCGAATTTGTGACAGCCGCAGACGGCAGACAGGTACTTGTATACTACTCCCTCGGCAATTACATATCTATACAGTACTACAATTACTCAATGCTCGGAGGTTTTGCAGAGGTCACAATAACAAAGGACTCCACGGGAACTTACATATCAGACTACGACATGGATTTTCTGGTGACACATTACACGGCGGGACGCACGGAGATGACAACCTATTTTCTGAGCGATTACACGGATGAACTTGCAAGCCGCCATGCAATTTTAACAGAGCCTTATGCCGGACAGTACGCAGAAAGCTATAAAAATATAAATCAGTGGTATCCGTTCACGGTTGAAGGACTGTGGAACTTGGCAAGACAGATTTGCCCGCAGTTTGTGAAGTAGATAATATTTTAAAAGCTTTTAAGACCAAATTATCATAGAAAATTAAAAATAAGGAACGATATAGCTTAACGGCGATATCGCTCCTTATTTTAACATCTCAACAAATTTCTTGCAAATAGTCAGCCAATTTGATATCCTTAAACAGTAAACTTTATACAATTATTATGCGTAGAGTAAAACAATGTAAATTTTGGAGGTATTTATGTTATCACAGGATTTAATAAAATCGGCTTTACAAAAAGCCCTCTCCACGGGTGCCGACTATGCCGAAGTCTTTGCAGAGCACACCAACAGCAAGACAATAAGCATGGTTTCATCTAAGGTGGACAAGATTGAGGACGCTGTGATAAGCGGTGTCGGAATAAGAATTTTTAAGGGATTAAGATGCGTGTCTGGAAGCACTTCTTCACTGCTTCCGGAGGCGGTTTTAGCATGTGCCAAGAAAGTTGCAGGAGTTTTAAACGATGCTCCTATGATTTCCAATGTAAATCTCACAGAGAGATTATTTGGTGATATTCACCCAATCAAGATTGTGCCTACATCCGTTGACAACGCGACAAAGATTGACTATTTGAGAGAAGCTTACACAGCCGCAAAGGAATACAATGAAGGTATTTCACAGGTTACAGGCTCATTCCTCGATGTCGACCACAAGATTTTGATAGCCAACAGTGAAGGGCTTTTTGCACAGGACAGACAAATTCGTTCAAGAATAAGAATACAGGCTGTCGCAAGCAAGGCAGGCGAAAATCAGACAGGTACATGCAGTCCGGGCGGCAGAGTCGGAATGGAACTTTTTGATTTGTACAATCCAAAGGAAGTCGGAACAGAGGCAGCCCGTCAGGCGATGGTTATGATAAATGCGGGCTACATAAACGCCGGAACCATGCCTGTTGCCATCGAGAATGGCTTCGGCGGTGTTATCTTCCACGAGGCATGCGGACATTCACTTGAGGCTTCAAGTGTCGCATACGGAAATTCCCAGTTTGCCGGAAAACTCGGAACAAAGATTGCCTCTGACAAGGTTACAGCCATCGACGACGGAACCATTCCAAACGCATGGGGCTCGATAAATATCGATGACGAGGGAACTCCGGCAAGAAAGAACGTATTAATTGAAAACGGCGTGTTAAAATCCTACATGATAGACAAGTTCAACGGCAGACGCATGGGAATGGAGTCAACGGGAAACAGCCGCAGACAGAGCTATGCTTTCGCTCCTACTTCAAGAATGACCAACACCTACATCGCTGCCGGAAATGACAGCAACGGAAGCATTATAGACTCTATCGAATATGGTCTGTATGCCGCAAAGATGGGCGGCGGCTCGGTAAACCCTGTCACGGGACAGTTCAACTTTGCGGTCAGCGAGGGCTATATTATAAGAAACGGTAAAATCTGTGAGCCTGTAAGGGGCGCAAGCCTTATAGGAAAGGGTTCTGATATTCTTATGAATATAGATATGGTCGGCAGGAATGTACAACACGGTCAGGGCATGTGCGGTGTATCATCCGGAAGTATTCCTACCAATGTGGGACAGCCGTTAATCAGAGTATCTTCTATAACAGTCGGCGGACGCTAGGATGATTGTGTGGTCAAATACGTCTAAGACAGCCAAAATATTATCAGATGTGTATTGCCATATCACCCATGCTATTTGTGTCGCAGATGCCACAAAATAGCTTTTATAATGAATAAAATTCGCATACTCATAATTTAAATAAATGCGCTGATTTTACGCAAAAAGCGTCTGCGGAATGGAGATTAGAATGAATTATCAGGAATTTAAAAATGCAGTCTTATCCGCTGCAAAAGAAAATAATCTTAAAGATTATGAGCTTTACTATACAGAATCCTCCGGCACGAGCGTTGAGGCGTACCAGAGCGAAATTACAAACTTTTCATCGGACAGCTCCCTCGGAGTATGTTTTAAGTGCATTGTAAACGGAAAAACAGGCTACGCTTCAACTGAAAACCTGACAGCGGATGATGCACTCTCAATCGTAAAACGTGCCATGGAGAACGCTCTTTCCATTGAGAGCGATGAGCCTTCATTTATACACCAGTCAGGCGACAATTACCTGTCCTATGAAGCATCGGCGGACACTGAACCTACCTCGGCAGAGCTCTCAGATTTCACCCTCAAGCTCCAGTCACAGGTGTACAAAACTGACGAGCGCGTTGTCGACGGAACAATGTCCGTTTCCGGGCATGACAGCAGCAAATACGCGCTGTGCAACTCAAACGGTCTCGACCTTGAGGACACGGCAGCCTTCTCATACAGCTACGCGGTTGCGCTCGTATCCGACGGCGAGAACAAATACAACGGCGATGACATAGCTTCAGGAAATCTTGAAAGTTTCGATGCGGCAAAAATAGCAGCCGGAGCAGTTGAAGATGCGGTATCCACAATAGGCTACACCTCCGTTCCAAGCGGAAAATATACCGTCGTGTTCTCAAGCAAAGTTATGGCTTCAATGCTCGCAACCTACTCCTCCGTATTCTGCGCTGATACGGCACAGAAGGGCTTATCCCTCTTAGCAGGCAAGGAACACACAAAGGTCGCTGCCGACATTCTCACCCTCACCGACGACCCGCTCTACGAGGATGCCCTTGTAAAGAGAACCTTCGACGCTGAGGGCGCTGCAACATATCCTAAGAATGTTATTGAAAAAGGCGAGCTGACCACTCTTTTGTATAACCTTGCAACCGCCGCAAAGGCAGGTGTAAAGACTATAGGAAACGCATCAAAGGCATCGTACGCATCACCGGTTTCCATTCACCCTTACAGCTTCTACATAAATCCTGTAAAGGGCTCTCTCGATGATTTGTTAAGCGCTGCCGGGGACGGAATATATGTCACCTCCGTCGAGGGCATGCACGCGGGCGCAAACGCCATAACCGGCGATTTCTCCCTCTCATCGGGCGGCTTTAAGATTGAAAACGGCAAGAAAGGCAATCCTGTAAAGGGATTTACAATATCCGGCAATTTCTTCTCACTGTTAAAGGATATCTCCTTAATCGGTGAGGATTTAAAGTTCAATCCTTTTGCCCTCGGCGCGTCGCGCTGCGGCTCACCGTCAATTCTTGTCAATGGAATAACCATCGCGGGTAAATAAATAATGATATATAAATAGGCGTTTTTTATATTTCCGAATAAAAAACAGCATTATATTAAAACAGGGACAGAAAAGCATCAACATACTTTTCTGTCCCTAAAATATTGGCAATAAAATCTATCCATTACACGGCTTTATGTCTATTTTGTCATCAACTTTAAAAGCTTTCTTCTGCGAAGGAAGAACCCTAAATATCCTCCACCGCCAAGCAATGTCACACTTCCGCCAATACTTCCAAAGAATGCAATTTTGTTGTTATAAAATCTAATCCATTCATTCGTTGTGACGTAGAAATTGTCAACGGTCTGTGTCATTTCATTTCCCGCCGCATCGTATGCCGTGACGACAAGCTGCTGCGCCCTGTTAGACTCTCCGACTGATACAACAAAATCATCATTGGCGGCAATCATCTCGTCAATCTCATCCGTGCCCCAGCGCCTATATTCCGCTCCGTTGAGCGTCACCACAAGCTCCGACAGTTTAAGGTTGTCAGATGCAGTTATAATGACATCTTTTGACTCCTCAGCATACGTTTTGTCGCTCTCAACTCCGCTTATAATAATATTTGGAAGTGTCTTGTCAACTCCGAAGCTTATCTCTGCTCCCTTGTCCTCGAGTGAGTTCTCGGAAGTATTTCTCGCCCTATCTTTTGAATAAACGGAAATACGGTACACGCCATCATCGGCAAAATTTTCTTTGAATATCGTGTATGTATATGAATACCACTTGCCGTCTCCGCCGTCCATATCAACAGAATAATCCTTATCCTTCTCAAGAACAATCGTCTCATTATTCTTAAAAAGTGTGAGTTCAGACTCTGTCAGTTCATTAGGATTTATCTCCGTTATTACAATATCCTCCTCGTCCTTTATAAACTTTCCAAGCAGCGCTCTCGTGTTTTCGGAGAATATATATGTCGAGCCAAATCTGTTTACCGAGAACATCACCTCGCTCACTGTCTCATTTCCTGCCCTGTCGACAGCTCTGGCTGTGAGTGTATAGATGTCATCGACTTCCTTCTCGTCCGCAAAATTATTGAATGTAAACACACGTCCATTATGTATATCCGTATATTTTCCATCCAATTCCACCTCACCGCGGTTTGCCCCGACAAGTGTCAGCCTGATATCATCAAAGCTTATATTAGTGTCGGAGAGTGTGATAACCGGCATAACATCCCCATTGTTGGCTGACATATCCTCAACACCCGTTATCTCCACGACAGGCGCGGTCAAATCCACGACAAACTCTGTCTCATATACCTGAATAAGCTCATTTCCCGCCATATCAGCGTACTCGACACTGAGCTTGTAGTCCCCATCCTGTGTAAACGCAACAGACATTGAGTGTACATCCCCGTTACCCGTCCAGTTTCCAAGAGAAGGTGCATCTATTGCACTGCCATCATCGGAAGCGGTTATTGTGACTACTGCTTTTGATGGGTCAAAATTATGCTCATTTATCTCAAATACCGCCGTGCGCTCCGTATTATAATACAACTCATTCGCGCTGTCGTTGTTGTCAAAGCTTACATTTAATACCGGCTCGGTTAAATCCACTGTAAATTCTTCTGGCGACAGTGAATTGCCATAATCGACATCTTCACTCTCATTTCCCGCCGCGTCCTTACATTTTATCTCAAATGTGTAATCTCCGTCGCTTGAATAATCTATGTAGGCGATATTTCTTGTGTCATCAAGATTTCCCGTACCATCAACAACTGTCCAGCCGCTTATGGCAGGAATTGCGCCGTCCGAGTTCGTGATGACAACCTCAACCTTCGACGGGTCAAAGTTTCTCTCTAGTATCTCTATCGTGGCACGCCTCTGCTCCTTAAAAAATGCTACATCTGTATACTCTGTTACCGCATCGTTGTTGTCGTAGCTCACAACAATCTCCGGCTCGGATACATCTATTTTAAGTTCCAGCTCCTCCTCGACATCATTTCCTGAATTATCAATCGCATACACAACCAGCCTGACATCATTGCTGTTATTTAACTCTGCATCAATGGTAATTGTCTGATTTATCTGCTGTACAAGCTCATCCCATGACGGATTTGATATACCATAATCTAACAGCACCTCCGACTGTGTCACCACTCCCATGTTAAACACTTCATAGCTGACTCTTTTAAGACCTGAATACGAGCCATTTGTCTCAGGGTCGGACACATTTATATTGACCGTCACATCATCACTGTATATTCCGCTCTCCGTAAATTCAGGGACAATGCTTATCTCCGGTTCGATATCCTCAACGATAGGCGAAATGCTATCGGATATAATTCCATTTGTGCTTATATACTGCACATTTCCGGCATAATCCTCTATCCTGATATAAATCGTATATCTCTCATTTGATGATACAGTGAACGGTCTAAAAATTTCCCATCCGCCCATACCATCAAGCTGTGCACTTGTAAACGCATACACTGACGGAGTTTTGATATACGATATTTCATATATCGGGCCTATCTCATCCTGTGCATCCGCTGACACCGAAACCGCACTGTTTAGCCATATTCCAAAATTCAGTATTCCTATAAGCGAGCTGTAAGTTCCCACGCCTCCAACACTTATAGAGCCTGTCGGCTTGGTTCTGTCAACCACAAATTTATTCGGAGTATCCGAAACAGAATTTATCTGTGATGCCTCGTTGCCTGCCTTATCTGTATAATTACATGAGACATCATAATGACCTTCCTCATCCAAAACGATAGTCGCTATATGGTGCGCCGCATCAGGGTCATCGGCATTTTCCACTGTAGACCACTGTGAAATTCGTCCGGCTACATCATAAGCTTCGCCGTCATGCAAAATCACTATTCCCGCTGTCGCCTTATCAGGTTCAAAATTTGTAGTTCGGCAAGTTATATCGACTGTCATTATACGCGAATCAGGATAATAACCATATTCATTTTCCCCGTTTATTCTTTTCAGCTCTGCGCCTGAATATGAATAGTCGATAACCGGATGAGTGCTGTTAATGTCAAAATATGTATCTGTGCTTGACGTATTTCCGGCTGTGTCTGTCACTCTTGTGACGATGTGAATATTATCACAGTTATACTTTAATCCATCGATAACATAGTCTGCACTCTTGTTATTTATAAGATTTCCATACACGGATTTATCCAAAGTATTTTCATACACGGTGACTGTTTCCCTGTAATTGCCACCTGTATAGATATCATAATCTATTTTCTTTATTCCGGAATATTTTCCTTCATCCGTGGCTTCAACATGCAATGTCACATTCCCTGAATACAGATTAAATTCATTGCTGTCCTTAATTACATTGGTAAATACCGGTGCCGTCCTGTCAACAATATAAGCTGCTGAATGTGCATATATACTATTTCCCGACTTATCTGTGTAACATGCGTATATTGTATATCTTCCTTCTTCACTTATACTAAAAGCCCCCGTGTAATCTGTCCACTCAACATTTGCAAGCTGTTCCTTTTTGATGTATTCCGTGCTGTCCGTGATAAAATACTTGATAGCGGTACTGCTCACCTCATCCTGTCCATCAATTTCAATATTAATATTTTCAAATTTATCCTCGACAAAATCAAGCTTATCGGAATAGTCCGAATAAACATTACCGTTTATTTTTATACTATGTATATTAGGAACAGTCTTATCAACCACTATACAGTTGGTAGACATATAGATGACATGCCCAACTTTATCCGTAACTTTAAAGTAGACAATGTATGCCCCATCTTCTGTAATCGCCACCTCACCCGACTTCATTTTTTCTGATGCAACATAAGTCCATTCTGACTCATCCAAAACCGACAGCTCATTCTCTGTGAGAACTGCTGTTGTCTGTGTATCGCGCTGTGTTCTTGACACTTTGTATGCCACACTCTTGATACCACTCACAGCGTCGGACGTGTTATAACTTAACACCGCATCTTTCTTTAGGTAAATATCATATTTCACACTGTTTTGCACTGTATTCCATGTATACTCACCTAGCGCAATGTTTCCCTTTGGATTGACAGTGTCAATTTTAATCGTGATGCTTGATGAACTTTTATTTCCTGCATTATCTGCCGCATACACAATCACTTTAATATTATTTCCATTATTTTCATCTGCCTTGACAACTATGTTCTTTGTTATCTCCTGCTCAATCTCTTCATATATCGGATTGTCATTGTTAAATGTGTAAATTTGTTCATCCTGCGTCTTTACATCGTCATTCCACACTTCATATTTCACACTGTTTACTCCGGAATATGAATTGTTCACCACAGGGTCCGATACGGTTATTTCAATATTTACGTCTCCATCATATACACCACAATCCGCAAACTCAGGATTAACGCTTATTTCCGGTGCAATCTTCTCGACTTTCACCAAAGTAAAATCCGTTATTATTCCATCCGTGCTTATATACCGGACATTGCCGGCGTAATCCTCTATTTTTAGGTATACAGTATATCTTCCATCATCAACTATCGTAAATGGTGCAAAATCCTGCCATTCCTCCACAGTGTCGAGCTGTTTTTGTGTCAATGCACGCACTGCTGCGGTTCTATAATATGATATTTTATATATAGGACTTATCAAATCACTGACATCCGCTGTAATCGTAGCTGCCTTATTTAACCATATCCTGAAATGAAGTGTGTTGACAAGTGTTTTAAATATACCAACATTTTCTACAGTTATGCTTCCCGAAGGCTTAGTTTTATCAATCACAAACTTCTCCGGTGTATCTGAAGTGCTGCTTATCGATGAAGCCTTATTTCCTGACTTGTCAGTATAGGTAAAACTAACTGTATAGTATCCTTCCTCATCAAGTGTAATCTGTGCTGTATGCACTGCTTTATCCGGCTCATTTTCGTCCTCCACGGTTGTCCACTGTGAAATGCGGTCAGTTATGTCATACGCTTTTCCGTCAAGCTTAACTGTAATTCCCTCTGTCGCCTTGTCCGCCTCAAAAACAGATGTTCGGCATGTAATATTGACTGTGAGCGTTCTTGAACCGGAGTAATATCCATATCCATCTGCCGGATTAATTCTTGTAAGCTTGGTGCCTGAATATTCATAATTAATTACAGGAATTGTACTGTTAATGTCAAAATATATATCCCTGCTTGCAGTATTTCCAACCGTGTCCGTCACCCTTGTAATAATATGTATATTGTCGTGATTATATTTTTTTCCGTCAATGACATATGATGTGTCCACTTTATTTACAAGATTTCCATACACTGAATTATCAGCATTATTCTCATATACTGTCACAGTTTCCTTGTATTCATTATCAACAAAAATATCATAATCTATCTTCTTGATACCTGAATACTTTCCCCTATCCTCGGCATTGACATTGATTTTAACACTTCCCGAATAAAGATTTAAATTATTGGCATTATCTATCACCGCAGTAAATTCAGGTGCCGTCCTGTCAATAATGTAAGCTGCCGAATGTGCATACACGCTGTTTCCACTCTTGTCGGTAAACCTCGCATACACAGTATATCTACCCTCATTGGTTATAGTAATTTTATCTGTAAATTCTGTCCATTTAGCTGATAAAAGCTCACGCTCTGTCAGGCACTCGGTGCTATCAGAAATATAATATTCAATCAATGTATCGCTGACAGTGTCCTCACCCTCAAGCTGTATTGTGATACCCGCAGCGTTACTTTCTATGAATTTAAGCTGCTGCGCATAATCTTCGTAGTCTGTTTCATCAACCTTAATATTATGCTTATAAGGCTTTGTCTTATCAACCACTATACAGTTGGTAGACATATATGCAACATGACCAACCTTATCCATAATTTTAAAGTAAACAATGTACGCTCCGTCCTCTTTAAGCGCAATCTCCCCAGACTCCATTTTTTCCTGAGCAAAATAAGTCCACTCCGACTCATCCAATTCCTCCAGCTCCTTCTCTGTGAGAATTGTTGTTGTCTGTTCATCACGCTGTGTTTTTGACACCTTGTATGCCACACTCTTGACACCACTCACTGCATCAGATGTGTTATATTTTAACACTGCATCTTTTTTGAGGTAAATATCATATTTCACGTTGTCCTGCACTGTGTTCCATGTATACTCACCTAACGCAATGCTTCCCTCCGGATTGACAGTATCAATTTTAATCGTGATGCTTGATGAACTCTCATTTCCGGCATTGTCCGTCGCATACACAATTACTTCAATATTATTTCCATTATTTTTATCCGCCTTGACAACTATACTCTTTTCTATCTTCTGCACAATATCTTCATATACCGGATTGTCATTGGTAAATGTGTAAATTTGTCCATCCTGTGTCTTTTCACCGGAATTCTTTACCTCATATCTCACACTCTTTAATCCTGAATATGAATTATTTTCCACCGGGTCTGACACCGCTATATCAACAGTTACATCCCCATCATACACATCACAATTTACAAATTCAGGATTAATGCTTATTTCCGGTGCAACTTTCTCAAATGCAGGTGAACGAAAATCCGCTATAATTCCATCCGTACAGATATAACTCACATTTCCGGCATAATCCTCAATTCTTAAATATACCACATATGTATCGTCGCTCTCCACGGTAAACGGCGCAAAAGTTGTCCATTTAACACTGTTTAACTCATCCAATGTTTTAGCTATCTTATCTGATGTCTTATAATAGGATATACTATATATAGGACTTAAATTATCAGCTACATCCGCTGTGATTGCAGCCTTTTTATTCATCCAAATACCAAAATGTATTATATCGATAAGGGAAGCAAACTTGTTGTCCACCCCTTCAACCGTAATATTTCCTGTCGGCGCTTTACGGTCAATCACAAACTTCTCAGGCGAAGCAGAACTGGTTGTTATCGACTCGGCAGTATTTCCTGCTTTGTCCGTATAATTAATCCCAACTTCATATTTTCCCTCGGCATCCAAAATAACTGTTGCAATATGTTTTGCCTTATCAGGATTATTTATATCGTCCACTGTTGTCCATCCCGAAAGCTTATCCTCAATATCATATGGCTTGCCATTGCATGTAATCACTATGCCATCAGTCGCCTTATCTTCCTCAAAACTTGAAGTCCTGCATGTTATTACTACTTCCAATTTACGCGAGTCCTTATAATATCCATATCCATCTTTGTCATTAATTCTTGTAAACTCTGTACCAGAATATGAATACTCAATTGCAGGAAGTGTGCTGTTAATATCAAAACTTGTCTCCACCTCTTGTGTATTTCCTGCCGTATCAATAACTCTTGTGACAAGACGAATGTTATCAAAATTATATGTTTTTCCATTAATCACATAAGAATTATTCACCGTAGCTACAAGATTTTCATATACCGAAGTATCAGCACTATTTTCATACACAACAACTGTGTCCTTTTTTTCTTCATCTACATATATATCATATTCTATCTTCTTAATACCCGAATATATGCCTTTATCCTCGACGCTGAAATTAATTTTCACATCGCCTGAATAAAGATTATTCTCGTTTGCATTTTCAATGGAAACCTCCAAATCCGGCGCTGTCTTATCAATTATGTAAGCCGCCGAATGTGCATATGTACGGTTTCCTGCCTTATCAGTAAATCGCGCATACACTGTATGCCTGCCCTCATCGCTTATCGTCACAGGTGAGGTATACTCAGTCCATGACTCTATAGATGATAATTCCCCATCAGTCAGCACTGTAACACTATCGGAAATATAATATTCATTTACCGTTGAACTGACAGCGTCTCCTCCCTCAATCTCTATCAAAATATCATCCTTGAGCTCAACGGAACTAAGGCTACCAGAATAATCACCATATACCGTATCATTTACCTTGATATTATGTACATTTGGCTCCGTCTTATCTATCACTATACGGTCAGTTGACAGATATGTCACATTTCCAACATTATCCTCAAGCTTAAAGTACACGATATATGAACCCTCATCAGATAGTTGAATTTCGCCTTTCTCTGCATCGACAACACTCCATAAGTCGGAGCTAAATGCATCCAATTTATCAGCCGTATAAGCCTCCGATATAATGCTGCCATCTGCCTTAGTATCAGCCCAATAGCTGACCTGTTTAATTCCTGTAAGGCTGTCCGTTGCACTGTACTGCAGCACAACATCCGTATTGTAATACAGCTCATCTTTAAGTTCATCCGTTGTTATAAGTTCGTCCCAACTAACCGAGTCGTTCATCGAGATGCTTCCTGTAGGCTTTTCATTATCGACAATAAAGTGTTTTTCAATTTTCTCGGCTGTATTGCCCACTTTATCCGTATATGTAAAGATAATCACATATTCGCCTTTTTCACTTATTTTAAGAGAAGCTTTATACTCACCGGTATCTGCCCTAGAAAATTTATCTTCACTGATATATTCTGATTTATTTAATGGTTCCTCTGTTCCATTATTAATCTTTTTAATTGTAATTCCATCAATCGCTGTTCCCGGCTCAAAAAACTTTTCATCATAGCTAAGTTCCATTTCAAGAGAACCTGCATAACATGGCACCTTGCTGTCATTTGTGTACTTTATTTCACTTGAATCCTGTACCTCAATAACAGCCGATGTATTATCCACAGCTATAGCTCCGGTAGATAAATATTTTGTGTTGTCCGCCTGGTCAGTGAGCTTGAAATATACAATATATATCCCGTCTGCACTCTCCGAATTGGTGCTGTCATTTAGATTAATTTCTCCTTTTCCAGATAAATTATCATCAACTAAATTCCAACCACTGTATTCAGATTTTGTTATTTCTTCTTTATCTGTTAATCCATCATTCTTATATGAATCTATGTCATCGTATTTCTTTATGATATATCCTATTGATTTAAGCGGACCCATATCATCGCCAAAATTATCATACGAAACTGTTCCCTGCTTGACATAGATTGCTATAATTCCACTTGTAATATCAGCATCGGCTATAATATCATCCCAACTCGTAGCATCAATTGATATATTTCCAAAAGGCAATGTCTTATCAATAAGAAACGCCGAAGTTTTTGTTTCCGACGGATTGCCGACTTTATCCTTAACATTGACAGTTACAATATAATAACCATCCTTCTCAAAAGTATATTCTGCATTATATACATCTGCATTATCACTGTCATTATTCCAAGTAAATGAAGGTTCTGTAATTTCTATATCATTTCCATTTTTATCTTTAGCCTGTATATTGATATCCACATCGGAAGCTGAGAAATTTTTTTCTGTCACAGTAACTGTCATAGTCAGTTTGGAATTATAAATCTCTGTATCCTTCTCCAATGGACTTTTATCTGAACCAATAGTTCCCTTAGAGTCTGTGACATCATAAGTTATATCCACATCCGGTTTGGTGCTATCTACAAAAAACTTCACTGTTTCTGCTGTCTTATTCCCGGCTTTATCGACAGCCACAACAGTTAATGTAACTATTTTATCTTTTAACTTATCTTCATAATCATTCAAATTTATCGTAACTGAATCAGTAACAGAATCAGTATCCGAATTATCATCCAACACCGAATTAACATTCAATGCCAAATTCACATTCTCTACTATAGTAGTGTCATCTGCTACAATGGAGTACACGGCAGACGCAATTCCATTATCTGTATCATTGCCAAGGTTGTCACTCACTTTGACTGACAACTCAGGTATATCGTTGTAATATTTAATATCATCTTCAAGATAAATTTCATCACTAAGGTTAATCTCTACAATAGGTTCTTCACTATCAAATATAATTGGCTGTGAAGTTACAAATATAATATTCTCTTCATCATTATCATTGACAGCCTTTACAACTATAATCTGTGGTGTGATTTTATTATCAATACTATCAATTCTAAATTCATTGTTCTCCGAATTCTTCGGAATATCATTAAATTTGCCATCTTCTATTCCATTTAATTTCTGTTCATCAGGTAATCCTTCATCTTCTGAATAATCTATAACCACATATTTTAAAGTCCAATTATCTGCGTCAGTATAATTTATACCTATCGAACCTTTGTTTGAATACACAACATCTGTCTGTTCTGATATTCCTGTGTATTCTTTACTTCCATCTGAAAATTCTACACTTATCGTTATTGTAGGTTCAACGGCAGGTTCGGTAGTTTCACCACTATCTGCCCATTTTAAAGTGACAGTGCAAGTTGCCTCTGCATCCTTATAGCAGTCATCCCCCGCTTTTACCGCCTTTATCGTTGCACTTCCTGATGTAACTCCATCTTTAAAAGTAATCTTACCGCCCTCATCGTCAGAAGAAATACTAGCAATAATATTATTCTCATCAGTCACAATACTATATTCAATTTCCCCTGTCGTTTCTCCTCCTGCCGCTTTGACTACTGCATTATCTGAAACTACATTATCTGAGCCGACTGTGAACTCATATTGGTTCTGCTCAAACTTAAAATCATTCTGCTCTGCTTTACTGATTCTTATTGTCTTTTCAATGGTTTTTTCCTTGTAAATATTGCCCGCTGAAATTTTGGCAGTCACAGTAAAACTTCCGGCTCTATTTACAATAACCTTAGCCGTGGCATTTTCTGCATCGGTACTTAATTCTACAATTGGATTTTCTGCACCCACATCGCTATCATCCGGATTTTGCTGACTTGTTATAGAATATTCTATCGTTCTATCTGCATCATCCTCTTTTGTTGATTGTGCTGATACGTCAATACCTGTCTGTGTCAAGCTTGCACTGTAAGTATAACTATCCTGTAAATCAGCATTGAATGCAAATCCATCATCGTCTTTTAAACCACTATCGTCATCATTTGTTGACTCATCGGAATCTGCATATACAATCATTCTGCTGCCTGAAAACGTGTTTCCTATTACAAGCAAAATCACCAATAAAAATGCAATTATCCTTTTCAATATACCTTTCATATTTTTCTCCTTTCGTGCTCTATTTCACTATCTCCGTACTCTGCGCAAACATCAACTCAGCTATGACAGTCACACTTCCATCTACACCATCCATAGAATTATTTTTAACTGCCGCCGCGGTATTCCTCCTTTCACCCACCAGCTCCGCCGTAACTCCGATTTTTGGCAGCGTATCATTCCCGTTGTAATTTTTATTTAGTACGGTGGTTTCGCTTCCGCCTAATACTGTTGTCTCATTTTCACTGTTACCCAATACGGTGGTTTCATTTTCATTACTTTCTGTCAGTACGGTTGTCTCATCATTCTCAGGTGCTGCGTTAGAAATCTTCTGTGTCATAAATCCCGGAGAGGAGATATCTTTTCGCTTCTGCTTGCTTCCATCAATATTCATCTTTTCCGTCAGCTTTCCCCTACTGACATTTACTTTACTAGGCTTGTACGCTTTTTCACCTGTAGTTTCATTTCTATATCTGATATTGTCTATAGCCCTCTTTGCCGTGCGTCCCGTCAAATCACCAATCACTGCCGGTATTTTTAAGACAAAAAAGACAACTATTGCGGCAAGCAAAAATATACCTGCCGCCACATATGCCCCCACAGATATATACTGCAGCGTTTCAATCGTCATGCTTTTTCCTCCTATCTGTCATAAGCTGTATCTATAGCTCTCTGCGTTGCCACTATACAACTCTTTGACTCCTCCTGCATCTGGCTTGTCTTATCCGTTGTGGCAACCACACTGTCAAGTCCATTTTCTACCATATCAAGTGTGTTCTGCATTGCCTCCTTTGTTATGCCGTCCGCCTTGAACTTAGCCGCATACTGCTGTATTGCATTTCTCACAAGCTCATATAACTCAAGCCTTACAATTTCGCTTTCACTATCACTGTCAGAGACAATATTTAAAAGATTATTCAGATTATTCCAAAATGGCTCATATTCTCCTCTGTCACTTGCCTCAACAGTCTTTATGGAAATATCTCGATAGAATATACCTATATCGCGGTAAACCTCCGCCATCTGATAGTTATCATATTCCTGGCTGCAATAATTGAGTGTCTCATCAAACCACGAAACAGCTGCCTTCATTCTCGTAATCTGGTTGTCCGAACTGTTACCATATTGATAGTAATACCAGTACAGCTTACCTGTCTCAAAACAGATATCCGCATAATCATCCGCATTCTCAACAAGACTTCCCTTATTGTTTTTGAGGTAACTTACAAGTATCTTCTCCTCGTCAAGCGTAAAAGCATAATCATTCAGCTTAAAAATATCTATAAGCTTGAGGTACGCATCTGGTTGTCCCTGATTGTTGGCAACGGCAAGCGCATCCTCACACAGTGCTACCTTGTCATCATAGTCCGAGGTCTTGTCCACTTCCTCAAGGAACTCCTTGTACTGGTCAACTGCCATATTATTGAAAACCCTTCCGGTCACTATTCCGGCAGTTGCAAAAATAACCGAAGCCGCTGTAAGTGACACAAAAGCAGCCAATTTTTTCTTCTGCTTATTCCTGTACGCATCGTCTATTTTTTCATAATTGTCAAGTGCGTACATAAGCTCCGCACATGACTGGTATCTGTCTTCCGGATTTCTCTGACAGCATTTTAAAATTATTCTCTCAAGTCCACTCGACAGAAGAGGATTAATCTGGCGTATTGGCTGAATTTCATAAGGTGGTTCACATGGATTACAGCCCGTCACCAGATGATAAAGTGTCGCACCGAGGCAATATATATCCGTTCTCGCATCCGTCTGTCCCATTCCTCCGAACTGCTCCGGTGCCGCATATCCAACTGTTCCAAGACATGTTGTGTCGGCAAGATTTTTTTCCTTAAATTCCCTGGCAGTACCAAAATCTATGAGCGTAAGATTTCCATCCGGCTTTAGCATGACATTTGATGGCTTCATATCCCTGTATATAATTGCCGGATTTCTTGAGTGAAGATATCCTAACACATCGCAAAGCTGCTTTGCCCATTCCACAACAAGTTCCTGCGGCTGTGCGCCAAACTCCTCAAGAGATTTTGAGAGCGGATTTCCCTCTATATAATCCATCACGATAAGAAACGTGTCATCATCTTCTATGACATCGATAATACTTGGCAGGTTCGGATGGCTTAAATTTTTTAACATGTCAGTTTCGACAATAAGCCCCTGCTTTACCACATCAAAGTCCTGAGTGCCTGTTCTTCTGACCTCCTTGATAGCCCACGTCTTATTCGCTTTTTCATTTATTGCCATATACACAACACTCATTCCACCGTGCCCGATTTCTCTAAGTATTCTGTATTTTCCATCCACAAGCGAGCCAATTTTAAGCATCCGCCATTTCCTCCCACTAGTATGTTCTAATCATTGCTATTGTAATATTGTCCGTCTCACCGCGGCTCTTGTTGAGGTCTATAAGCTTCTTAGACTGCATAAGCATGCTGTCATAATTGCACAGCTTGTCCGGTGTAAGCTCAGAGTTTATCTCTGCCTGTTTCACTTCATGCCTGAAACCATCCGAACAGAGCATATACACTGCATCCTTTTTTGGAACTCCATAAAACATCTCAGGATATACCTGTTCGGATGCCCCGACACACTGCAAAAGTACATTTCTCCTCGAGTCTGCCTCCGCCTGTTCCGGTGTCATTCTCTCCATCTCAATCTCCCTCGCAACAAATGTCTGGTCTTTTGTGAGCTGTACCGCCCCATTCCCAGCCGTTATCTCATATATCCTCGAATCACCCACATTGACTATGTAGTATCTGTCCTGTGTAATTAAAATTGCCGCCAATGTTGTCCCAAGCTTAATATTGTTCTTTTTGCCATAGCTCATAAGCTTATTGCCCACATCAACCGCGATTGCACTCCACTGCTCCCTTATGATGCTGTCATTAAGACCATCTTTGCACACATCAATCAGTCTGTTTTCAATCCATTCATTAAAAGCGTACAATAACGTGGCACTTGCAAGCTCGCCCTTTTCAAGTCCACCCATTCCATCACACACAATTCCAAACGCCATCTTTCCGCACGGCGTTTCAAGCATTTTTAACCAATAACCGTCCTGATTTGTCTTCTTTGTTGTTCCCACATCAGTATTTCCCGCAATCAGAAACTCCATATTAACCTCCATAATCCTAGTTCACTCTGAACTCGTACTCCTCATTTGCAAACATAAGTTTGTCACCGTTATTTATAGGAACCTGAACTCCGCTATGTATAACTGAACCATTCACATAAGTGTGATTTGTTGAATTCATATCCTCAACATAATAGCTTCCGTTTTTGCTTATGATATCTGCATGGCTTCTGCTCACGGCAGTATTGTCGGAGATGAAATAATCAACATAATTGCGTTCCTTGCCTATCCTGAACACAGGTTTATCAACATAAATCCGCTCATTGTTTCTCATTCTGATTAAAAAAGGCATATTATTGTTAAATGCCAAATCTGACAGTACCGTTGTCTCTCCTGCCCCTGCACTTGAGCTCAAAACGGTTGTCTCCCCAAAATTTTTCGCCGCTCCGCCCATGCTCTGCAAAGGCATTGTCCTGAATGTACCCGCATTGCCTTCTACCGGCTCCTGTTTGGTCGGTGTGTATGTTTCCTGCTGTTGCTGCGGTACAGTGGTACCCATTCCCGGAATTGCGACATCCACTCCTTTTACCTTCTTTTCCTTATGTTTTTTCTCCTTCTCCATTTTCTTTGGCTTAGATTTTTCAACATCATTTTTCTTTTCCTTATGCATTAAAAATGCAAATAACCCCTTCTTTTCCGGCTTTTCCTCATTTGTTTCACCTGACATACCCGGAATATTAATGCCGCTCTCACTATTTTCTGTCTTGACACCGGGAATCTGTATATTCTTTAGCTGTGCACTTCCCGATGACTTTGGTATATTTATTGTCTTCGTACTCTCAGGCACCTGCTGGCTTGCCTTCTCCTGCTTATCTGACACCGTGGCATTCCATGAAATATTATTTTGCGGTGTGATATCCTGCTGCCCCAAATTCTGCTCATCGGGCTTTTGCTGTTTTTCACTGGTCGCCGCCTGCTGTCCTGCCACATTCAGCATTCCGCTCATCCCCATCGCAACAGGTGCATCCGATTTGAATGACAAAAGTAAAAGTCTGAAATCAGCCAGTGAAAGCTCATTTCCCATATTTAAATAATTGATAATTTTGCTGAAATAATCTGTGTTCTCGTTCTGTTCAACCTGAATGTCAAAAAGAAGCTGCTTGAAAAACTTTTTTACATCCTTGTCCGATATATCCTTATCCATAATCGGAAGACATATAAGTGCCACACTGTAGGTGGAAACATCCACATATATATTGTTTATGTCAAGCACAATACTCCCCGGTGTGAGCATATAATCATCCGAGACAATAATCGCATCCACAATTCCTATAAGCACAGTCAAAAGCCTGTCCCTTGAAATAACCGAGGAAAATACCTGTTTAAGCGGAACTCTCGACGTAATCGTGTATTTAAGAAATTTATCCTCATCAAGCTGTGTATAAAGTACCGAGGCAAAACCCGTTATCTTATTGTTGCTCAACATTCCAAGGCTTAATGTGTCAAGCTGTTCTTCCTCGTTAAGCTTATAAACAAGATATGAATTAGCCCCTTGATTTTCAATCGTAAACATATATATTTTCCTCCTGAATTTTGTAAACATTTCTATTATTTAAGAGTTTACTACTACTTTTAGTTGTTGTCAATTACTACTAATAGTATATAACTAAAAAAATAAAGAGGAATGTATAACATTCCTCTTTCTATAACATTCAATATTAATTTTGCTATTAATAATATACCTTTGTCATATCAGGGTCAGTGCCAAACACCTCATCAAAGTGTTCGTCCGCCCATGAACCCTCAACGACATACACATCAATCGGATATCCATTTCCAAACGCTACATCGCTATAGCTATCTAATTCGAGCTCTTCCGGAACATATAT
>JBNMKO010000044.1:0-27017 GCA_050874385.1 Eubacteriales bacterium | reverse complement strand
TACTAGTACAAACAAGTACATATAAAAACAAAAAATTTGACAAAAAAATACAGGCATTATAAGGCCTGCAGGGTATTTTCCTATTATTCAACTGTCAAACTCCCGCGTCACAAAATTATTTCCTGAAATAGATGAACTATGGCTGATTGCCCGTCGTGAAGAACGATTGAAAGAAGTGGCCGGGAAACATTCCGATAAGCATTGCGTAATGATCCCTATGGATATGACTGATATGAGCAGTTTCAAAACACTGGAAGAAAAATTAAAAGCCAATAATCCTCAGATTGAAGTTTTAATAAATGATGCAGGTATGTCAATCGGTTCTCCTTTTGAGGATATGGAACTTGAAAGTATGCTAAAAATCATTGACCTGAACTGCAAAGGAGCAACGGCGATAACAAAGGTATGTCTGCCATATATCATAGACGGCGGTACAATTTTGGAAGTATCCTCAACCTCTGCATTTGTTCCGAACACAAACTTAATCGTTTATTGTGCATCAAAATCCTATGTATCCGCACTTTCTCTTGGACTGCGTGAGGAACTTAAAGACAGATACATAAATGTATGTGCTGTGTGTCCTGGTTTTATGCTTACGGAAATGACAAAGTCCGAACTTACAAAGGGTCAAAGCCGTTTGCCTGTAATCGACCCAAAGACCGCTGCTTTGAAATCCTTAAAAGCAGCAAAGAAAGGCAGAGCCGTTTACACTACAGGAGCATTTTATAAAGGCTACCGATTGCTTGCAAAGCTTATTCCGCATACATTTCTTGTTAAATTTGCAGGTCTTGGATAAGGAGATAGATTATGATTTTATATTTTTCAGCAACCGGAAACAGCGAATATGTTGCCAAAAGGATTGTAGCCGAAACAGGTGACATTGCCGTTTCTATTACAGATTGCTATAAAAAACAAATTTTCTCATTTGATGAGAAATGTAAAACACTTGGTATAGTAAGCCCCACATACTCTTGGGGATTGCCTGTTATCGTAACTGAATTTTTACAAAGATTAGATTTAAGTCACAAGCCGGACTATATATTTTTTATTGCAACCTATGGAACAACTCCGGGACAAACCGGGAGATTTTCAGATAATATTCTTGCTCCTAAAGGCTTGCCATTGTCCGCAAAATTCAGCGTGAAAATGCCGGATACTTGGACTCCGATTTTTGATTTGAGCAATAAAGAAAAGGTTCAGCGTATAAATGACAATGCTGAGCTTGAAATTGATTATATTGTCAAGCAAATAAAGAATTTTACCGTAGGGGATTTTATGAAAAATAAACTGCCTTATCCGCTTGCAAAGATAGGCTATAATATCGAATATGATTCGATGCGTAAAACAAGGCATTTTTCGGTTGATGACACCTGCGTTGGGTGTGGATTGTGTGCCAAAAACTGCCCGATTTCCGCCATTAAGCTCAAAGACCGCAAACCCGAATGGATTAAAGAACAATGTGTAATGTGCTTGGCTTGTTTACATCATTGTCCTAAATTTGCAATTCAATATGGCAAAAATACAAAGAAGCATGGACAGTATACACATTTTCTTAATTAGAGAGAAAGTGTGTATACTGCAAAAAAGATACTTAGTAAAAGAAAATTCTCAAAAATATCAAGATGGATTATCACCGATAGTGATTCTCGGCATAATTTGTACTCCGGAACCAATCCAGACATGCTCATCATCCACAAATGTAATGTTGGAATTAAGATAAACACCATTTCCGAGATGGACTTATTTACAGCCAAAATTTGCATTCAACGGTGTTTCAGTACAGTTGCTTCCAATTTCAGCAAATACTTCTTTGAGAAGTTTCTGACGTTTTTTTGTTTCGGTCGGTGCAAAGCGGACATCCACTGGATGTCCTGCACCCTTGTATTTGCCCTTATCAGAGTTCGTAAACACTGATAAGATGATATAACACAAGGGAAACAATAAGGAAAAGCTCACCTGCGACAAACTTAGTGTTTTCAAGGGCTTGAGGGATATTTGATAATAAAATATAATAGTTATTAAATCTCATGGTATAGATGAAATCTCAATTCAAGTTTGTAAGAGAGTATTTCGTTTGATTTTATAGGGGAAATATTTATGTTAATGAATTATGATGAAAGCATCCGTTCCTGTCAGCATATTGACGGTTGGAAATTGGTAATGAATTTTTCTGTTGGAGGTTTTGAGTGGCTTGGTTTTTCTAAGAAAATTTCAAATAAAATGATTATCATTTCTTCTCAAAAGACCACTATCCTAGATTGTAACAATGGAAAATTTGAAGATTGTATGATTGATTATGATGAAGAAGAACTTATTGCAATTTGTGACAAATTACCGGACGAACAGATTTTAATAGCAGGAGAATACGGTGGAAACTTACCTGATACAACAAATAAGGGCGAAAGGGTTCTTATTCAGAAAACAAACGAACATATTACGACTATAACTTTTATTCTTAATCAAAGCGATAAAATAAAAGTTTATGAAAATTATGGTGCATACATCTGTGGGTTTAGCTACGATGGAAAGTACTTTGTTATTGCAAATGATGGGGGGAATTATTGTTATAAAGAGATGTTTATAACTTCCAATTTTCATCACCGCATTATCAGCCATTAGTGACGGTTCTTCATACCATTAGGAACCGTCACTAGTGGTCAGTTTTCAAAGTAGTTATTATCAACAAGCGTTTTCGCTGTGTCAATCAGAATTTGTACTTCTTCGGTAGGATTCAGTGCATAGGTAAAGCCATAAGGAACGGTTATATTCCAGTCAACAGGGCAGGTTTTTAAGGATGGGTAAATATCTGCCCACACATCAAGAGTGACCATAAGACAGTTGTTCAGTTCACAGGTTGCAAAGGTATTGATGTCGTAATAATCAACATCCATAATCGTAAGGTCGCAGTCAGCCTGTTCAAGAATATTTCGGGCTTCATCAAAAGATGTGGAATGTCCACGTTTTCCAAGGACAATTTTTTCGCCTTTCAAATCAGACAGAGAGAGTGTGTTTTTTGAAAACAAAGGGTGTCCTGACGGAACTGCGATACAGATTTTTGCCGGGAAGATTTCATAAAAATTGCATTTTCCATGATATAATCCAGAGAGGTAAATACCTTCCTGCAAATCATAGCTTACTCCGATTTCAGCTAAAGGCTCAGCCGTTAAAGATTCTATGGAATGTTTTGGGGCTATCAGTTCTATTTTTATTTCAGGGTGTTTCACGGAAGCACGACTCCATATATCCATCAAATATCGGCATCTTGTAAGCAGTGTTGTCCCGATTCGGACAACGCTGTTTTTCTTTTGCTCAATGGCTCTTGCACGTTCAATCGCAACATTTGACATATGGACAATGTTTTTGGCATCCTCAAAAACAGATTCTCCGGCAGGTGTAAGTTTTACGCCGCGGGCAGAGCGGGTAAACAGTCGGACTCCCAGATGATTTTCCAACAGATTAATTTGCTGAATCAGGGAGGACGGAGTGATAAAAAGCTCGGCTGCGGCTTTGGAAAAGCTCCCGGATTCGGCGGATTTTATGAAAGCATCTAATTGTTTATTATACATGAATGAAATCTCTCTTTTGGTTAGTGTAAGGTTTATACCTTATACTATTATAGCTTGTTTGGACTTCTGTTTCAAATAGATAAAGGCTAAGATTGAAATACAGATAATGAAAGGAGCATTAAGATGATGAATGAAGAAGAAAAAAAGGAAGCTGTAAAAAAATTATATAGTGAAGTTTTATTAAAGGGCAATCGCGAGGTCGCGGAAGAATTGTTATTAAAGGATTACAGACAGCATAATCCACAGGCGGAGGATGGACGAGATGGATTATTGCGTCATGTGGCAGATCTTGATTTGGAATATCCCAACCGTAAAATCTCCTTCCTGCACTTGTTTGTAGATGGAGATTGTGTGATTACTCATATCCATTTTTCACTTTCTCCGGGGAAGGTAGAAGCTGTTGGCATGGATATTTTTCGGTTTGAAGGTAATAAAATTGCCGAACACTGGGATGTGATTCAGGAAATACCAACACAGTCAGCTAATGAAAATGGTATGTTTTAAGGAGAGTGAAAAGATTGCAGGGGAAAATTTTAATTGCATATCCATTTTTGAAATCTATGGAAATGGCGGTTCAGATACAGAAAAGAAGATAAAAAATTTGATTGGAGAAATTCTGAAATGAAAACATTATTTGACGAAACAATGATGGGTGGTATTCACATGAGAAACCGTCTGGTGCGGTCAGCTACAGGGGAAAATCTAGCTGACCCGGAAGGACATATTCCGGATGATTTATTGGATATTTATCAGGGACTGGCAAAAGGCGGTACAGGTTTGATTATCACAAGTTTTACCAGCGTAGCACCAGTGGACCATTTTAATGATGGGCTGCTTCGTTTACATGATGACGGGCTTATTCTGGAATATCGTCATCTGGTTGATGAAGTACATAAATATGGGGCAGCAATAATGCCGCAGCTTGCTTTAGGAATTTATCAGCGAAAAAATCCAGACGGAAGTTATACAAGGCTTGGCATTGACCAGATGACCTCGGAGGATGTAAAAGAGGTGATACAGAAATTTGTCAGTGCCGCAAAAAGAGCAAAGGAAGCAGGCTTTGACGGGGTTCAGCTTCATGGATGTCATGGATTTGTATTAAGTGAATTTATGAAATCTTCCAGTAATCACCGCAAGGATGCGTATGGCGGTTCGGTTGCCGGAAGGTCTAAGGTGATTGCAGATATCATAAATGGAATAAAGGAAGAAGCAGGACATATTCCGGTTTCCATAAAAATCAGTGCCGGAGATATGTCACCACGGGATATGCTAGAAACCTGTAAGTTATTAGTTGATGCAGGAATAAGTTCTATTGAATATGAAGGATACTATTCTGATTTTGTACCGATTTTACAGCAAGTGTTAAATGTCCCTGTCATTTTGACTGGCGGACATCGTGAGTATGATAAATTGAATTTGCTCTTAAATGAGTATGGAGTGGAGTATTTTGGAATGTCACGTCCATTGATTCGGGAAGAAAATCTTCCAAACCGCTGGAAAGAAGGCAATACCCAAAAAGCAGCATGTGTTTCCTGTGGAATGTGTATGAGTACCTATGGATACCGCTGTGCATTGACACCACAGAAATATGGAAAATTACCAAGAAAAAACAGATTCTAATGGTCTTATTAACGGTGGAGGCATAAAAGCCTCCATTTTTGTTGGAAATAAGTTGTCAAATAATGGTGTGGGTTGATATAATTAAAATGTGAGTCGGAATTTGTGGAGGTAAGATATGAAAATAGAACATATTGCTCTGTATGTAAATAATTTGGAAGAAGCTCGCAGCTTCTTTATAAAGTATCTTGGTGCAAAATCAAATGATGGATATCATAATCCTATAACGAATTTTAGTTCGTATTTCCTCTCATTTGATGATGGTGCAAGAATTGAAATTATGAATAAGCCGGAAATGCCGGATTTACCCAAGGAACTTGCCCGCACAGGATATGCGCACGTCGCATTCAGTTTAGGCAGCAAGGAAAAGGTAGATGCTTTGACGCAAGAGCTGAAGACGGATGGATATGAAGTTATCAGTGGTCCAAGAACAACTGGAGATGGATATTACGAAAGCTGTATTGTTGCAATCGAAGGAAATCAAATTGAAATCACTGTTTAAGCTTTTGCATCACCACATCATCATTTTGAAATATTGTATTGTTTTTTTGGAGGAAAAGTGAGAATAGCATATTGTGAGGACGAGGCGGCACAGGCAGAATATGTGTCGGATATGATTAAAAATTGGGGCGTGCAGTGTGATACTTCCTGTGAGATTGATTTGTACGATAGCGCGGAGGAATTTCTGTTTGAGGCGGAGGAGGGGCAGTTTGCATATGATTTGATACTGCTTGACATATCGATGAGCGGCATGGATGGATTTTCACTCGCTGAGAGAATAAGGCGGACGGACAGGAAAGTTAGAATTGCGTTCATAACCTCGGATGCGGATTATGTGTTTAGGGGCTATGAGGTTGAGGCTTTCAGATATATTATGAAGCCCGTGACGGCGGACAAGTTAAAGGAACTGCTTGACTGCGTTAGCGCACAGGTTGACAATGCGGCGGAGTATGTGATACTTGAGGTTTCAGGGGAAAAACGCAAGATAGACAAGTCTGACATACTCTATGTGGAAGTAAACGGTCACTACACCACGGTTTTTTGTGAAAATGAGCAGTTTACCGTGAAGGAGAGTTTCAAGGATGTTTTAGGTCTCCTCAATGTGAGCAAGCGAAAAGGCATGAATGATGACGACGGCGGCAGGAATTTTTTTGTGAAATGCCACAGGAGCGCGGCTGTGAATATTGACAAGCTTGTGCGGATTGGAAGGGAAGTGTGCAGGCTTAAAGGCGGACAGGAACTCTGTGTGAGCCGCGGAATGTACGAGGAGCTTAACAGGGCATTCATACAGCACAACTTGCGACCATGAAACGGTTTTAGAGCGTTGCCATGAAGCATAAGTTTTAACGAACTAATCTTAACAGCAATAAAAAATGCTGATTTTTTGTGCGAAATAGTAATACATCTTAGGCAGTGTATTTTACTGTCTTGGATATATTTTCACAATATTATCGTAAATGAGAAGGAAAACATGAAAATATATATTATTGCAGCAATAATAGCGGCGTTGTTTGTTCTGCTTATGACATTTTTTGTGAGCCGCATTGCCAAGAGGCATTATGAGAGAAGTCTGATTGAGTACCAGAACAAGCTTATGTCCAACGAGATGCAGGAGGTACAGAACATTTACATGACCATGAGGGGGTGGCGGCATGACTACCACAATCACATGCAGTCGATTAAGGCGTACCTTGCAAAGGACAATATCGCCGAGGCGAGAAGATATCTCGACAATCTTGAGGTCGATTTAGATGATATCAGGCTTCTTTTTGATACGGGAAACTTAAATGTTGATGCCATTTTGAATGCGAAGATTTCCCTTGCACTAGAAAATGGTATACGATGCGATTACAAGGCGGTTATCCCGAAAAATCTTGCTATTTCGGATATTGATTTGTGCGTGCTTATCGGAAATCTTATTGACAATGCTGTTGAGGCGTGCAGGAAGCTTCAAAAGGATGAGCAGTTTTTGAGATTGTATATTGCGACATTTAAGGAGCAGTTATACATATCGGTCACAAATGCTACAAACGAGGTGGCAAGAAAGCTTGACGATGAGTACATTTCCAACAAGCGCGGCGACCATGGGCATGGGTTAAAGAGAATTAACAATATTGTTGAAAAATATGATGGATATATTAATAGGAAGAATGAGCCGGGAGTGTTCGTAACGGAAATAATGCTGCCGCTATAATGTTTCCACTTGTGCACGAATTTTTACAGTTCGTGCATTTTTTAGGTTTTGCGGGAAAAATCTGCTACTATGTGAACAGAAAAAAGCTTAGGAGATGTGCTATGGAAAAAAAGATTGAGAAAGAAAAGCGGCAGAAAAGCAGGCACAGTATGCTTGACAATTTTATTTTTCTGTTTGCGGATGTATTCAGGGAGAACCCGGTTTATCCGGTGATGATGCTTCTTGAGGCGGTCACTTTTGTGGCGATGCCGATAATTGCCTCGGCGGCGAGTTCGGCTGTGGTGTCAATGCTCGGCGATGGGATGTCGCTTCCCGTTATAATCGGGATGACCATGAGTTTGTTCGCGGTGTACGGACTTACGGCGTGGCTTTACACCTATGTGCAGAGAAGAAATACCAACAGATTTGTGTTTATGAGACTTTCATATTATTTCTTTGGGATATACAGAAAGCTTCTCGACATATCGCTTGAGGATTACGAGAATGATAAAGTGAGAAATAAGCTTGAGAAAGCGCTTGATGCCGTGTCGGGAAATCTCCAAGGGACGGAGGGCATGATTAGAAATTTTGAGGCTCTTTTGACAAATGTGCTGGGACTTATCGTGTACGCTTTTATCGTGGGCGGAATAAATGTGCGGCTTATGCTTTTGCTTTTGCTCATGGCGTTCATAAGTGCGGTAGCGTCCGAGATTTCCAATAAGGTCAATATAAAGGCTGAGGAGAGAATTGCGGGAAACGCAAGGGTTGCGAGGTATATAGATAATCTTGTCGATGACACGGCAGGTGGCAAGGATATAAGGGTGTTCGGGCTGTCTGACTGGCTTATAGGAAAATATGACAAGGCTATCAAGGACAGCAGGCGTGCTAACAGACCATATTATGCGGCTAGAATGGCGGCGGATATTGTTGAGCTTGTCCTCGCGGCGGTACGCGACCTTGTCTGCTATCTCTATCTGATAGAGCAGCTAAAGAGCGGCATGCAGATAGGAGAGTTCGTATTTTACCTCGGACTTGTCGGTGGTTTTGCCGCTTGGGTGTCACAGATAACAAGAACCTACTCCGAGTGCCGGCTTAACAGCCACAGGGTTGACAATTATAGGGAGGGACTTGACCTAAAAAAAGGGCTGGAGGATAAAGGTGTTGTCCCTGAGAATAATTTTGACAACATAGATGTCGAGTTTGACCATGTGTGTTACAGATATCCGGGGACTGACAAGGATGTGCTGCATGATGTATCATTTAAGCTTACAAATGGCGAACATATCGCGCTTGTGGGGCTTAACGGGGCGGGAAAGTCCACAATTTCAAAGCTTATGGCGGGGCTTTATATGCCTACAAAAGGAATAGTCTATATAAATGGTGTGGACACAAGAAAACTTAATCTTGCAAGGTATAACGAAAATATTGCCGCAATCTCACAAAAACCGCTTTCGCTGTCTTGCACGATAGCAGACAATGTGGCTCTAAAAGAGGAGATTGACGAGGTGATGGTTAAGGAAGTGCTTGAAAAAGCGGGACTTGCAAAAAAGATTGCATCGCTTGAGAAAGGAATATGGACATATCTTGGAAAGGATATCTCGGAGGATGGAATAAGTCTGTCGGGCGGTGAATATCAGAAGCTTTTTCTTGCGAGGGTTCTGTACAGGAGACCAAAGCTTGTTTTGCTCGATGAGCCGACAGCGGCGCTTGATGCGATAGCGGAGAATGAGGTGTACGAAAGTTATAATTCGACGCTAAAAGATAAAAGTATGCTTTTCATATCGCACCGCCTTGCGTCCACAAGGTTCTGCGATGGCATAATTCTTCTCGAGAATGGATGTGTCAGGGAGCAGGGAACACACGATGAACTTATGCAAAAAAATGGTCTGTACGCACAGCTTTTTGAAGTTCAGAGCAAATATTATAGGGATAAGCAGGAGAATGGAGGCGCAAAAATATGAGCGGACAGTCAAAAGACAGGGCTAAAAATATGAGCATAAAAGATATGTGGAACTACTGCATGTTTCAGGCGAAAGGTCTGCCGATGATGAAGCTTGTGCTTGTCGCCGGGACATTTAGCGCGGCGGCGGTTGCCTACATCAACAGTTTTCTTTATGCCGGGATAATCAACGCGCTCATCGCACAAAACTATGACATCGCAACAGCGTATGTGATAAGGCTTGTTGTGGCTGTATTTGTGGTTACACTTGTATCAAGACTTTCAAAGCAGGCGTTTGATTTTTATAAGCTTCCTAGTGAGGAGGAGACAAAAAAGAGGACGGCAAAGAAAGTGTTCGCTTTTGAGTATGAGGAGCTTGAGAAGAAGGAGACTTTGGATGCGTTCAGGAGGGTGAGACAGAGCGAGAACGGACACGGCGGCATCGATTATCAGCTTGAGAACATTTACGGCTTTTTCATAAATGCAGGGCAGGTTGTGTTTTCGGTTATTTTTGTGGGGGTTCTGCTTGCAAAGTCGGATTTCACAAATGAGAACGTGTTCGTGTTTATTATAAGCACATGTGTGTTGGCAGCAGCTTTCGCAGGCATCCTGACAGTGGGGCGCAAAGTGTCGGAGTATCTCGGGGAGATATATTTGAAAGCCAACAAGGAAAATGAAAAGGTAAATGCGCTCGCGGCGTACTGGGGGAGTGTGGCTATGTCCGAGAGCAATGCGCAGGATATCAGAATGTACAATCTTGCGGATTATATCGTAAAGAGAAACAGGCAGATGCTCACGACGAGGGCGGCTTTTGAGAATATAGCGGTGCAAAACGGAAAATTGAGGGGCTTTGTGGCGTTCATGTTACAGCTTTTGGCAGGCATAACTTACTCTTATATTGCGATTAAGGCTGTAGCCGGGAGCGTGTCGACAGGTGAGGTTATCATGTATGCCGGGGCGATAATAACGATGATGGACGGCATAAGAAGCATGATTGATAAAAAAATAACAATATCGTACAGCAATGAGTATCTTAGTCTGTATGAGGAGTTCATAAACAGACCGAATATGCACTACGACGGAACACTTCCAATCGAGAAGAGGGATGACAACGAGTATGAGCTTGAATTTAGGAACGTGTCGTTTGCGTATCCGGGGACGGACGAGTTCATAATAAAAAATCTGAACCTCAAGCTGACAATAGGCGAGAAGCTTGCACTTGTCGGAAGAAACGGTGCGGGAAAGACAACTTTGGTAAAGCTTCTGCTTCGCATGTATGAGCCGACCTCAGGGCAGATTACGCTAAACGGGATTGACATAGGAAAATATGATTACGATGAATATATGAGAATATTTTCTGTGGTATTCCAGGATTTCAGGCTGTTCAATTTTCCGCTTGACGAGAATATTGCAGGTTCGGAGAATGTGGACGAGGCGCGTGTTAAGGAAGTGCTTGACAAGGTAGGGCTGACACAGCGCGTGGCAAAAATGCACAACGGAGTGCGCACCTATATAGACCATGAGACCGCCGACGGTGAGAGCCTGTCGGGAGGCGAGGCGCAGAAGGCGGCTATAGCTAGAGCGCTCTACAAGGATGCACCGTTTGTCATACTTGATGAGCCCACGGCGGCGCTTGACCCTCTTGCAGAGGCTGAAATCTATGAGAATTTCAATGAGCTTGTGGGAGATAAGACTTCAATATACATATCGCATAGAATGAGCAGTTGTAAATTCTGTGATAAGATTGTTGTGCTCGACGATGGAAATATAGCTGAGAGCGGAACGCATGATGAGCTTATTAAGCTTCGCGGGGGATATTACAAGCTTTACATGGCGCAGGCACAATATTACACCGAAAAATAAAAATTTAGTTGATTAAATTGTTAAAGTGATATACAATCATAGTAAAAAATTGAAAAAGAGAGGATATCACATGCTACAGGAAATCAACAGGATACTTACATGGCTTGATGGGGTTGTCTGGGGAGTGCCGCTCATGGTGCTCATTCTTGCAGGGGGAATTTATCTGACTTTCAGAATGGGGCTTCTACAGATAAGGAAGCTGCCGCTCGCACTCAAATGGATGGTTAAGAACGAGGAGGACGGACATGGTGAGGTGACATCCTTCGGAGCGCTGTGCACGGCATTGTCGGCTACTATCGGAACGGGAAATATCGTCGGTGTCGCCACGGCGATATGTGCGGGAGGTCCGGGAGCGCTCTTCTGGATGGAGATTGCGGCTTTCTTCGGAATGGCTACAAAGTATGCGGAGGGGCTTCTTGCCGTAAAGTACCGTGTGGTTGACGAGAAGCACCATACACTTGGAGGACCTTTCTACTATATTGAAAGGGGAATGGGCAAAAAATGGAAGTGGCTTGCATGCCTGTTCGCATTCTTTGGCGTGTGTGTAGGTCTCTTCGGGATAGGCACATTCTCGCAGGTGAACGGTATCGCCTCGGCGGTCAAGAACTTTTTTGACCCTGACACGCTTCATACTGTGACTATACCAGGGATAGGGACATACTCTTGGACAGTCGTGATAGCCTCTCTTGTGTTGAGTTTATGTGTGGCACTTGTGCTTATAGGAGGTATCAAGAGGATTGCAAATGTGTCGCAGGTTGTGGTTCCTTTTATGGCAGTGATATATGTGGTTATCAGCGTATTGCTTCTTATATGCAATGTGAAGCATATTCCTGCCGCCTTTGTGACTATTGTGAAGGGTGCATTTAACCCGCGGGCGGTCACGGGCGGAGTTGTCGGAAGTGTGATTGCAGCGATGCAGAGCGGTGTCGCGAGAGGAATTTTCTCGAATGAGGCGGGACTTGGCTCCGCGCCTATCGCGGCAGCGGCGGCTAAGACGAAGGAACCTGTCAGACAGGGACTTGTATCCATGACGGGAACATTCATCGATACTATCATTATATGTACGATGACAGGGCTTGCAATCGTGATTACCGGAGCATGGCAGGTCGATGGCTTGGAGGGCGTTGCGGTCACGACCTACGCTTTCAACAACGGACTTCCTATTCCGCAGGCTGTATCGTCGTTTCTTCTCATGATGTGCCTTGTATTTTTTGCATTTACTACAATACTTGGCTGGGATTACTATTCTGAGAGATGCCTTGAATATCTTACGAGCGGAAAGATGAAGGTCGTCAAGGTGTACCGCTGGCTCTACATACTTGCCGTGTTTATCGGGCCTTACATGACAGTGAAGGCTGTGTGGACGATAGCCGATATTTTCAACGGACTTATGGCAATTCCGAACATGATAGCGGTATTTGCGCTGAGCGGTGTGGTTATTAAGGAGACTAAAGATTTCTTTGTGAGACATAATGCGCAGAAATAAAAGTGCAAGATAAAAAATACCCTTGAAATGCTGTGTTTTAAGCCTTTCGAGGGTATTTTTATGTTGAAGATGCCCATTCTTAACATATTTTAGATGTAAAATCAAGTTGATTTGCTTATTTTTCAAATATCAATTTTAAATTTACCAAAAACACAGGAAAGCAACTGCTAAATTAGTGAAGATTATAAGCTTATCCTTGAAACGGCGGTGCAAATCCTCCATAGTATGACACCGGCTCATCATTTACGCGAAGGTGTGAGGTGTCACCAAGCATCTGACAGCGAAAATATGCAAGTCCGGGGATGCGCTCCTCGGCTGAGAGAACGTTGACGGAGCATGGCGGTGTGAAAAAGCCTTGCCACAGCGTCACGGGCGATGTGTTTAACAGATGAGACATGATGCACAGCATAATTCCAAGGTGACAGAAGAACACCAGAACAGGCTCGTCGTCGGTATGGCTTGCAATGCATTCCTTGGTAGTGCCGTTGTATACCATATAGTCACAGCTTGACTGTGTGTGTGCCGTGCGGTAGGCAAGTCCCTCTCTGAAATAACCGTATTTTTCGAGTAGCTTGTCAAAGCTTGTGCAGACATTCTCATATGCCTCCTTCACATTGCCACTTTGCATTACAGGAGTGTCAAGCCAGCGGCTGGCATCGAGAAGTTCGGGATAGCGGTTGAGGTATTCGGGCATAAAATCCCAAGGGATTGTTTTTCCGTCAGGGCGGCCCTCGGAGGATACCGGAATGCGGAACTCCTGTAACCAGTCGTATATAGTCGCTGTCCGTCCGTGGCGGCAAAGGGTTGGTTCGCTTGTCCGTATCGCTCTGCCAAGCGGGGAACAATAAAAGTCTGTAACGCGCCAGTGGGCGGTTCTCTTCGCGAGCAGTTCGGCTTCTTCAAAGCCTTTTGCTGTCAAGGAGTCAATGCTGTAGTCAGGTTCAGCGTGTCTTATAAATATAAGCTTCATTTTATCTTCCTCCCGTAAATTATTCTTTAATTAGATGTATTGTACATAGTTATTTCATATTATATACATTATTGATGCAAATCTCAACTTGATTTTCGCCCGCATAAAGGTTAGTATATAAATACAGTTTTCATGGTGCATGGATATGCCATGTACGGACTGTGATTATTTGGAGGGGCATGTATGGCTGATACAGAGAAGAATACTAATTTGAGAAATACCAATGCGGGCAGCAGGACAGGTACAGGAATATACAATATAGAACCAATACCGAGAAATGCCGCAAAGAGCGCTGGAAAAGGTACAAAAAAGGGCAGGAAGAAGAAAAAAAAGAACAATGGCGTATTAGGGCCGCTCATAGGGCTTTTGTTTGGCTCGGGAACAGTGGGAATACTGTTGCTTGTGGTTCTGCTTGTGGAGTTTATGGGAAAGTCGGGAAAGGTCAATGCGGGAACTTTCGATGATAACAGCTCCGCAAAGCATTACAGCGCAGACGAGGAGTTTATAAGCATTGATGCGGACTCTTTCATGGGATATGTCGGAGATACATATACATTATCGCTTTCGGCAAATCCGGTTGAGCTTGTCGAGTCGGCGGTATGGTCGAGCAGCAATGAGGATGCGGTGATAGTTGATGAGAGGGGCAATGTCACACTTGTCGGTGTTGGAGTGTCCGCGATAACGGCAACGTCAGGGGAGTACTCCTCAGCAGTTGTCATAGAAGTTGTAAGTGATGCTTCACAACAGGGAAATATGGGCTTTAACACGATAGGACAAAATAGCAGCAATAATCAGAGCAGCAACAGTGGAAATTCACCTTATGAGGAGAGCCAGCCGACGCAGGATGGAAATGCGTCAGATGTAAATTATAGTCAGAATGGCAATGCCAGTTCAGGAAGTGATACGGCTGGAAATAATTCATGGAACAATGGCGATACCGATGCGGATGCACCACAGACAACTACAACACAGCCTGTGACACAGCAGCCCGACACCGCGCCGGAGACAACACAGGAGCCGACAACGGAGTTCATACCTCCTACGACTAAGGCGGCTGAGGCGATAAATACGGACGAGATGTTTTCAATTCTCTCTAACTCAGGTTTTTCACAATATCTGCCAAATGCGGCTATTTATGAGGTTGACGGGGAATACTATGGAGAGATAATAGTTGAGTCGGACAGTGTACATATATATATAAAGAAGCGTTCCGTTAACTTTGATATGGCAGTCAGGGGGGCATTGGCTTATCTGCTTCCGGACATGTCTGAGTCGGTGTGGAATGTATATACGACGCTTTCAAAGGACAAGACTATAAGCAGCGATGGACGCAAGGTCAGATTTGTCATGCCTGCGACAAATGCACATTCACAGATTATAGTTTACAATCCTTAGAAAAGATATTATTATATAATTTGGAAATCAGCAAAATTAGGAAGCCTGACACCGTGAACGTCTTATATGGGCGTGGCGGTGGGGCACAATTAAGGAGAGCGAATGGTTAATAAGCGTAAAGTAAGGCTTATGGCACGGACAGCCATGTATGAGAAGCATGAGGGCAAAAAAGATTTGAAAAATGTTATGTATTACCGCGGTGATTATATAGGCATGCACATGCTGTTTGCGGGCATAGGCATAACAGGCGGATATCTTTTGACACTTGTGCTGATTTTCATATATAGATTTGAATATATAGTTAATAATTTAACGAATATTAACTACAGAAAGCTTGGAAGTACTCTTATAGTGACGTATGTTCTGCTTCTTATTGCCGCACAGGTGATAGCATATTTTGTGTTTTCAGTGCGATACAGTGATTATGAGGATGGAATGAGAATATATATTAATCGGCTGAAGAAGATAGATAAGCTGAGCCGTGAAGAGAAAAAGGAAAGGGTCAATGGAGAGGAAGAATGATGACGGAACTGTTGAAGGTCAAGGATTTTTTACAACGGCTGTACGGCAAGTATGATATGATTATAAATTATGTAATCAAATTTGCGGCAGCGTTTACAGCTTTTATGCTGATAAGGGGAATGACGGGGTATAACGAACTTGCCTCTAATATTTTGATGATTGTTCTGTTGTCAGCTGTGTGCGGATTTTTGCCGGCTGGAGTTACAGTGTTAGCAGGCTGTGCGCTGATTATTATGCAGTTTTATGGGCTTTCCGTGGAGTATGCTCTGATAACACTTGCGGTTCTGCTGATAATGCTTATGGTGTACTATATATTTTCACCTAAGACGGGATGGGTGCTTTTGCTTGCGCCGGTTCTGTTCATGCTTCGCATACCGTATGCAGTGCCGGTTATTGTTGGACTTACTGTCGGAATTGCGGGAATTGTCCCGGCATTTTTTGGAACATATCTGTACTTTTGTCTGCTGTTTTGCAAGGAGTTTGCGGCATCGTCGTCCATGTTTGGGGAGGGCGATTTGATACAAAAAATAGTGTTTATTATGGATAACACTATAATGAACAAAGAAATGCTTGTGATGGGCATCGTGTTTGCAGCCACTGTGGTGTTGGTGTTCATTATCAGAAGTCTCTCGATAGACCACTCAAGGTTGATTGCGGTTGTGACCGGAACAATCGTTGAGGCTGTGCTTGTTATTATGTCACATGTTATGATGAACCTTACATTTAACATGGTGGGGCTTGTCATAGGCTGTGTTGCGGCGGTGGCAATAGGAATTGTGCTCAATTTCTTTGTGCTTTCTGTAGATTATTCAAGAACGGAGAGAGTTCAGTTCGAGGATGACGACTATTATTACTATGTTAAGGCAGTACCTAAGTTTAATATGGCAGTGACCGATATCAAGATTAAGAAGATTAACAGCAGAGCCGATGACACGGCAAAAAATCATGACCAACATGAAACCATAGGTGACATCATGGGCAATAACTATAATGTAAATGAGGATATCAAGCGTCAGAAGGCGTATGAGCGGGATTTGCTTAACCTTGAGGATGAGGAATAAGATAAAAAGGATGTGAAAGCATGAGTGCACTTACTAATTTTTTGGGAGATTTTCTGAACAATATATACAGACCGAGTGTTGAATTTTCAGATATTGCTGAGATTATTATCATTGCATTCTTTCTGTATCATATCATACTTTGGATGAAAAACAGCAGGGCATGGACTCTGTTAAAGGGTATTCTTGTAATTTTAATTTTTGCACTTATTGCTTATCTTTGTAAGTTTACGACTATTCTGTGGATAGCGGGAAAGACGATAAATGTTGCACTTATAGCATTGGTTGTCATTTTCCAGCCGGAGCTTAGAAAGGCGCTTGAGCAGCTTGGAAACAAAAATTATCTGGCAGGTTTGTTCCAGTTTGACGACTCGAAGGAGAAGAAGGAGCTTTTCAGTGAGAAGACGATAAACGAGCTTGTCAAGGCTTCATACGAGATGGCAAAGCAGAAGACTGGTGCACTCATTGTCATCGAGCAGGAGATTAATCTTGAGGATTACATTAAGACGGGAATTGATATAGACGCGTTTGTCAGCAACCAGCTTATTATAAATATTTTTGAGCACAACACGCCTTTGCATGACGGTGCTGTTATTATAAGGGGCAACAGAATTGTGTCAGCCACATGTTATCTTCCGCTCTCCGACAATATGGATTTGAGCAAGGAGCTTGGAACAAGACATCGTGCCGGAGCGGGTATAAGTGAGGTTACTGATGCGTTTGTAATCATTGTCTCGGAGGAGACAGGAAAGGTATCAATCGCCCACAATGGTCAGCTTGTGAGAAATGTTGACGGGGAATATCTTAAAAACAAGCTGGAGCTTCTTAAAATAGGAAATCTTGACACGGGAAAACGCATCAAGATATGGAAGAGGGGAGGCAAGTCTGATGAAGAAAATAATATTCAATAATATAGGACTTAAAATTCTTGCTCTTTTGATTGCGATTGTTGTATGGTGGGTCGTTATGAACATTGATGACCCGCTTGTGAAAAAGAATATAACGGGAATTAATGTCGAGCTTAGAAATGACAGTGACCTCACGGACAAGGGCTATATCTATGAGGTGGACTCGGGCAGTGTGATTTCAATCACCGTGTGGGCACCTGAGAGCGTCGCAAAAGACCTCAAGTCATCGGATTTTGTGGCATATGCGGATTTGAGCCAGTTAAGCCCGTTAACCGACACTGCCAACATCACGATAGAGTGTGTAAAGTCTGATGTTAAGAGCGATATCAAGGAGATTACATCCAAGGTACAGGTCGTCAAACTTAGCATTGACAATAAGGAGACCGTTGAAGTGCCTGTAAATGTAAGCATTACCGGAACGCCTGCCGACAACTATGTGACCGGCGATATATCAATCTCACAGAATAAGATTGACATAACAGGTGCGGCGAGTGTTGTTGAGAAGGTTGTGCGCGCAGAGATAAATTATGATGTATCTAATCTGATGCAGTCTGTGTCCGAGATGGTTACACCTACATTCTATGATATGGATGGAAATGTCATAGATATGGGTGCAATACAGCTTAGCAGGAATAGTTTGAGACTCAGCGTGGCGATAAATCCTACGAAGTGGGTGAGTGTGACAATCAATCCTACAGTCACAACAGCCGAGGATTATAAGCTTATGGGATATACGCAGAGCTTTGAGCAGGTAAAGATTGCGGGAACAAGTGAGAGTCTTGCAAATATCACTTCGATAGATTTGCCGAGCGATGCCATTGAGCTTGAGGACATAACAGAGAGTCAGGATTGTGTGGTAAATCTCAACAATTATCTTAAAGCGAGCTACACCATAGTCTCAGGGACATCGGAGCTTGTTGTACATGTTGAAGTTGAGCCTCTTGTCACAAAGAGCTATATAATAAGAAGAAATGGCATTTCGATAAATAACCTTGCAGATGGGCTTGATGCGCAGATTGAGGACAGCTACATTGAGGTGAAAATTAAGGCAATTCAGGATGTTCTTGACAGCTTCAATATGGATGTACTCAACACAAATATTGATTTGAAGGGTTATGAGCCGGGTGAGTATGATGTACCTGTCATAATGTCAGAAGACCTTAACAACTACATAATTGCCGAGAGTGTAAGTGTGAAGGTTGTAATAACCGGAAATGAGGATGAGCAGCAGACAGAGGAGACGGAGAGTTCTTCAACTGCCGGACGTTAGTTATGCTCTTAAATAAATGGAAAGACGTAGAGATTAGATATGAAAAATCCGATTGTTGATGTCATTATTCCGGTATGTCGTCCGGATGAAAAATATGCGCAGCTTCTAAAAATGCTTGAAAAGCAGTCAGTGCATGTGAGACGTATATATGTTATAAATACTGAAAAAAAGTATTATGATGAGAAAAAATTTGCGTATGGCGGAGAGATAAATATACGTCATATTAAGGCGGCTGAATTTGACCATGGGCGTACAAGACATGAGGGAATTATGGCATCGGATGCGGATTACTGTCTGCTTATGACACAGGATGCGGTTCCGGCAGATGAATATCTGGTTGAGAGGCTTTTAAAAAGCTTTGATGTGGAGAATGTGGCTGTGGCTTATGCAAGACAGCTGCCGGACAAGGACTGTAGAATTATAGAGAGACTTGGCCGAGGATTTAATTATCCAAGACAAAGCCGCATAAAGTACAAGGCGGATATTGAGAAGATGGGAGTAAAAGCATTTTTTTGCTCGGATGTGTGCGCTATGTATGACAGGCGCAGATATGTTGAGCAGGGAGGATTTATACAGAGGACAATCTTTAATGAAGATATGATAATGGCATACAGGTTTTTGATGGCAGGATATGGGGTATATTATAAGGCAGATGCATGTGTTGTACATTCACATAACTATTCTAATATGCAGCAGTTTCACAGAAATTTTGATTTGGGTGTGTCGCAGGCGGATAATCAGGATGTATTCGGAAACATCTCGTCGGAGAGTGAGGGCATGAAATATATATCTAAGATGACTTCGCTTTTGATAAAAAATAAGGCTGCATATTATATACCATATTTCTATATCAATAGTGCATTTAGACTTGTGGGATATAAGCTTGGCAAGGCATATAAAAGGCTGCCGCGAAAGCTTGTTATGGCATGTACGATGAATAGGAACTATTGGAGGCAAATGTGATTAAAAGTAATCAGAAATATTTTAACAGATTGCATGTGCTTTTGGACGCGCTTATAATAGCCGCATCGTATGGCCTGGCGTGGGCGATAAAGTTTTACGATGACGGAAGAACAATGATGAACCGCATGTACATTGTCGGACTGGTCTGCATAATACCAATGTATCTGATTTTATACCTGATATTTAATGTTTACAGTCCTAAGCGTGTACAGACAATAAAGGAAGAGATAGGAAATATAATCAAGTCTAACACAGTTGGACTTGCCATATTTATATTGGCACTTTACATGCTGCATCAGCCTCATTTTTCGAGAGAGATGATGTTTGTTTTTTATATAATAAACAATACGGCGGAGATTATTTTTAGAAACCTTATACGGTGGGCTTTGCGAAAAATCAGAAGCGGTGGCTTTAATCAGAAGCACATTCTTCTTGTGGGCTACAGCCGTGCGGCGGAGGGTTATATAGACAGGGTTAAGTCAAATCCGCAGTGGGGTTATCATATAATGGGTATTCTCGATGACAATGTTGAGATTGGAACAAAGTACCGTGGCGCATGCGTTATGGGAAAGATATCCATGCTTGATGAAATCCTTCTGGAGAATGAGCTTGACGAGATAGCAATCACCCTTGGAATAGCAGAGTATGCAAAGCTTGAGAAAATTGTGGCGATATGTGAGAAGTCGGGTGTGCACACGAAGTTTATTCCCGACTACAACAATTTTATCCCGACGAGACCGTATACGGAGGATTTGCTGGGACTGCCTGTTATAAATATCAGACATGTTCCGCTCAATGGGGGATTTAACAAGTTTATTAAGCGGTTTACTGATATAGTGGGTTCGTTTTTGCTGATAATCTTGTTTTCACCGATTATGCTTGCGGTTGCGCTTGCGGTGAAATTCTCATCGAAGGGGCCTGTTATTTATAAGCAGGAGAGAGTTGGGCTTCACAACAGGAATTTTGTCATGTATAAGTTCCGTTCAATGCGCATTGACAGGTGCGATGAGCTTCATTTTACAACACAGAACGACGACAGAACCACTAAGATAGGAAAATTTATAAGAAAATTCAGTCTCGATGAACTTCCGCAGCTTTTCAATGTCTTTAAGGGTGATATGAGCCTTGTCGGGCCGAGACCGGAAAGACCTGAGTTTGTTGAGAAGTTTAAGGAGCAGATACCAAGATATATGATAAAACATCAGGTTCGTCCCGGAATGACGGGCTGGGCACAGATTAACGGGTACAGAGGAAATACTTCTATTCAGAAGAGAATAGAGTACGATTTATACTATATTGAAAACTGGACATTAGGCTTTGATATTGTTATACTGTTCCAGACGATTTTTAAAGGATTTGTTAATAAGAATGCTTATTGATTGTCCAAAGACAGTTTATGGGCGGATGTTTTTGAAAGAATAGAGGCAGTGTTATGGCAAAGAAGAAAAAGAAGAAGAAAATGAAGGTATGGCAGAAAGCTCTGCTGTTTTTTGCGGAGATTGTTGTGCTGTTTGTGGTTATAGTTGCGTGGTATATTGTGGATAAGTTCGGAAAACTCGAGATACAGGAGATTGACAGGGAGGCTATCGACCTTGTGATTGCGCCGGAGGTCAAGGCAAATGAGACGTTGAAGGGCTACACCAACTATCTGCTCCTCGGAACGGATGCGAGAGACAACTCGCTTGAGGCGATGAGTAGAACCGGTGAGGGAAATACAGATGCAATTATCATAGCGAGTCTCAATAATGATACAAAAGAGGTCAAACTTGTGTCGGTTTACAGAGATACATTGCTTATGGTTCCGGCATCGGGCAAATTTAACGACACATACAGAAAGGCTACAGAGGCATTTTTTTACTCGGGTGTTGAGGCTGCCATAAGCATGATTAACCTGAACCTTGACCTTAACATTACTGATTACGTCATGGTCAACTTTGAGGCGCTCATAAGGATTGTTGATGCGATGGGCGGAGTTGACCTTGAGATAACGGAGGAGGAGCTTTACTGGCTTAACGAGTACCTGAGAGATACAGGACTTAACACCGGAAGAACATACACAACAGTGCCACATTCCGGAATGGTTCATCTTGACGGAATACAGGCGACAGCATATTGCCGTATAAGATACGCTGACGGAACGCTTGACTATGGACGTGCGGAGAGACAGCGTAAGATTATAAGTCTCATATTTGAGAAGGCAAAAAATATGAATATTACACAGCTCACCAACGCCATAAATGGTGTGCTTGACAATGTTGTGACGAGTGTGCCGGCAGCTGAGATACTAAGCCTTGTTCCGAGCGTGTTTGAATTTTCACTGGTTGACCAGACAGGTTTCCCATTTGAAAAATTCGGCTCCATGAAAAAGGTTCCTGAGCTTGACATAGCTGACCCGGTATTTGCCATGACACTTGAGTCGAATGTGAGTGAGCTGCACAAATATCTGTTTGATGTGAATGACTATGAGCCTACATCGAGAATAAAGGATATAAGCGCTTATCTTCAGGCATTGTACGACAAAAATTATTATCCGGCGAATATTTATCAGTAATCAAAAAATACGCAAAAAGCAGTGACACGGGGGATTAGTGCGAAAAATACATCTAAGACAGTAAAGAACACTGTCTAAGATGTATTACTATTTCGCACAAGAAAAACGTAAAAAGCACGTTTTTCATTACTATTTGAGTCACTGCAAAAGCAGTGACATGGGGGATTGGCGTGAAGAAAAAAGAAGTAAATGTAAAGGGCAAAGGCATGCCCAATGGATTAAAAAAATATATGATTGCGGTTGGGATTGTGCTTGCGATAAGCCTTTTTGCTGCATTTGCGGTGGAGCTGTTTAGCAATATTAAGCTTATGCGCCTGCCATCGGACATCAAGGGCGTGCACGATATCAAGTTTACAGAGACGGTGTTTGACACCGATGATGTGACAGAGGGCGACCCGGAGAACGGTCTTGAGTACAGACCGAATGAGGAGTACACGGCATATCAGGGCATGAGATGCTACTATATTGAGCCGGACAGCTATGTTAGTAAGTTGGTGCTCGACTATCAGAATGAATCGGCAGCTTATTTTGATATTGTGGTACTCTATGAGAACAGGTTTGGATATCTTGAGAGCTGGACGACGAAGGACAACAATCCGATATATATTTCTAAGTCGACTGTGAATATCGACAAAAATGCGAAGGCGATATGGATAATTCCAACAAAGAATAACACCCCGCAGTATGAGAATAACGTGGAGCTTTTGAATGTCGCAATAAGAAATGTCACAATATTTAATCATTTCAGGTTTATATTTGTGCTTTTGATGGTTCTGTGCGTGGGACTTATAGTTGCCTTGAGAGACATTATTTCTGCTCATCTTGAGTACGGTTTCCTTATAATCGGCTTGTGTGCCGGAATTATATTCTGTCTTGCAATGCCGCTGTCGCGCGTGGGCTGGGACGAGGAGACACACCTTAGAAGTGTTTACTGGCTTGATATAACGGGAAGTTATGAGTACAACTGTTTCCTTCACAATTACATTGACGGCGGAGCTGAAAATCTTCCTTTTGAGTACAGCACGTCCTATGAGGAATATCAGCATGTGTTTGACGAGGTTAACAGGCGGTCAACGCCAAATGAGTCCGACCCGGCAACGTCACATCACTGGGGGACAAGCGGCTTTGCGACATTCTCATATTTCTTTATGGCAATAACTTGTAATATATGCAAGCTCGCGGGCGTTCCGTTTGCGTACACCTACATTCTGCTGAGAATGACAAACATGCTTATGTATGTCATTGTGGTGTTCTTTGCAATACGCAAGCTGCCAAAGGGAAAGCTTATTATGAGCGCGATAGCTCTTATGCCGACACCGATGTATCTTGCGTGTACAGTATCATATGATACTGTTGTGACGGGATTTTTGTTCCTTGGAATGGCGTATCTTTTCTATCTCATGTTCACGGACAAGAAGATTACATGGTGGGAATACCTTGTATTTATAGGCGGAATGGCGTATGGCTCGTCGAGAAAGTCAATCTATATACCGCTGATACTGCTCGGAGTTTTCCTTCCGCACAGGATTTTTAAGGATAAGAAGCAGGAAAAGATAATGAAAGCGGGCATAATTATAGTTCTGCTCGCAATTCTTAGTACGTTTGTGCTCCCGGCGCTTATAAGTCCGTCGGTTGAAGGAGATTTGCGCGGCGGAACTACGAGCCATGCTGGACAGATGAGCGCCGTGTTCTCTAACCCGTTTGGCTATGCGGCTCTGCTTTTGTCGACGATGTGGCAGCATTTGTGGGATTTTGGAATAGGTACACCAGCGCTTGATTTTATGGCATATCTTGGTGCAGGAAGTCTGACTTATGTGATTGTCATATATCTTGTGACCATAACCATAACATCTGAGAATACCGTTTATGTGCAGAATGATAAGAAAAAATGGATTGCGCAGGGGATGCCTGTATGGCTTAAAGCTATGATATATTTCCTTGTGTTTGGCGTTATGTGCCTTATCTGGACATCAATGTATTTAAGCTATACGGAAGTCGGAAAGACAACCATGGCTGGCGTTCAGGGAAGATATTATATTCCGCTTTTGTTCCCTGTACTTTTTACACTCAGCTTTAACAAGGTGAATACGAACTGGAATAAAATGCGCTATAATGTGACATGCCTGCTAATCTCTTCATTTATCATATTTTACAGTATATGGGAGATACTTATCAGACAGTGCAGTCTTTAATTATAGTACAGCGGATTGATAGCGAGTATTTTATATGGTATCATAAATAATTATTAAAAGTTTTTATAAGCAAATATTATTTTATTAAAGCCAAAATGTAAACTGCTTTGGAAGTATAACAAAATATATTGGTTAGAAAATGTGAGTTGAACACATTTGTCTATATTTAGTTATGATTAAGTATATTAAAATAAGGAGATAAAAATGAAAAAAATAGTAATCACCGGCTGCAACGGACAGCTTGGAAGAGCGATGAACAAAGTCTTAGAGGGCAATAATGAGTATGAGCTTGTCAACACTGACGTTGCGGAGCTTGACATCACAGATATTGATGCCGTGCTCGCGTTTGTCGAGAAAGTGAAGCCTTATGCGATTGTCAACTGTGCCGCATACACGGCGGTTGATGCCTGTGAGGTCAACACGGATCTTGCATATAAGATTAATGCGATTGGACCTAGAAATCTTGCGATTGCGGCAGAAAAGTATGATGCAAAGCTTATCCATGTGTCGACGGATTATGTGTTTGGCGGCGATGCAAGCAAGCCTTATACGGAGTTTGATGAGGTTGGCCCTAAGAGCATGTACGGCTTTACAAAGCTTGCAGGGGAGAAGTTTGTAAAGGATTTCTCAAAGCATTACTTTATTGTAAGAACGGCATGGCTCTACGGGGACGGAAAGAATTTCTTGAAGACTATGTTGAGATTGTCGGAGACACACGATGAGATTACCGTGGTTGACGACCAGATTGGCTCGCCTACGAGTGCAATGGAGCTTGCGAGGGCGATAAGCTGGCTTCTTCCTACAGAAAATTACGGCGTGTATCATGGAACCTGTGAGAAGTTCTGTTCATGGGCTGACTTTACCGAGGCGATATTTAAAAAGACAGGAAAGAGCACAAAGGTTATACATGTGAGCACAGAGCAGTATCAGGCGGCGCACCCTGAGTCAGCATCAAGACCTGCCTACTCAGTGCTCGACAATTACATGTTCCGTCTTGTGGGAGGATATACTTTTGCAGACTGGGAGAGCGCACTCGACGAATATATTAAAGAGAATGGGCTTGCATAGTCGGCATTTAAATAAAACTAACAGGTTGAATTATGTAATGACTTATGGTAACATACAATAGTTTGGATGCTCTTTAATGCAGACTGCGCTGACAGCTTAAAATGTATTTTATTAAAAATTGACTTGTTTTTTGGGACATAAATGTGCGAATACGCTGATTATTTTATAACTTGAAAGTATTATTGAGCAGTCAAAGACATGAAATATCAATATAAATATAGACAAGAATGGAGGATTATCTAAAATGAGAACTTACCTGGTAACCGGAGGAGCCGGATTTATCGGTTCAAATTACATACACTACATGTTTAAGAAGTACGGTGACACCATCCGCATCATCAACGTGGACGTGCTAACCTATGCGGGAAATCTTGAGAACCTCAAGGATATCGCTGACAAGCCTAACTACACATTTGTCAAGGCTGACATCTGCGACAAGGAGGCAATCGAGAAGATTTTTGACGAGAACGATATCGACAGGGTTGTGCATTTTGCGGCAGAGAGCCATGTTGACAGAAGTATCAAGAACCCGGAGGTCTTTGTAAAGACTAATGTTCTTGGCACAGCGGTTATGTTGAATGCGGCTAAGAAGGCATGGGAGCTTCCTGACGGCTCATACAAGGAGGGAAAGAAGTTCCTTCATGTATCGACAGACGAGGTTTACGGCTCACTTCCTGACGATGACACGGCATTTTTCTATGAGACGACACCTATCGACCCACACAGCCCATACTCGGCAAGCAAGGCTTCGTCAGACATGCTTGTAAAGGCTTATATTGACACATACCATTTTCCTGCAAACATCACAAATTGCAGCAACAACTATGGCCCGTACCAGTTCCCGGAGAAGCTTATTCCGCTTATCATCAACAATGCGCTTTCGGGAAAGAAGCTTCCTGTTTACGGCGACGGCAAGAATGTGAGAGACTGGCTCTATGTTGAGGACCACGCGAAGGCTATCGACATGGTTCAGGAGCAGGGCGTTCTCGGTGAGCGCTACAATATCGGCGGACACAATGAGAAGCAGAACATTGAGATTATAAAGATTATCCTTGAGACACTCAACGAGATGCTTCCTGACACAGACCCTAGAAAGGCTCACATCAACGAGGAGCTTATAACATACGTTGCAGACCGCAAGGGACATGACAGACGCTATGCAATCGCACCTGACAAGATTAAGGCGGCAGTCGGCTGGGTTCCTGACACAATGTTCAAGGACGGAATAAAGCTTACAATCAAGTGGTATTTTGAGCATGAGGACTGGATGAAGAACGTGACAAGCGGAGACTACCAGAAGTATTATGCAGAAATGTACAAGTAAATGAAATAATGCAGACCGGATGGTATATGGATTAATGTAAATGTGTGAAATTTTCAACAGACCATTTCATGTTATCCGGTTTTGCAATTTGAGGAAAGGAACAAAGATATGAAGGGAATTATACTTGCCGGAGGTTCCGGCACAAGACTTTA
>JBNMKO010000043.1:0-27110 GCA_050874385.1 Eubacteriales bacterium | reverse complement strand
GATGATGCAGCAGGACTTACAATTTCTGAGAAGATGAGAAAGCAGATAAGAGGACTTGACCAGGCTTCTTCAAACGCTGAGGACGGTGTGTCATCAGTGCAGACAGCAGAAGGTGCGCTCACAGAGGTTCACTCAATGCTTCAGAGAATGAATGAGCTTGCAGTTCAGGCTTCTAACGGTACTAATTCACAGACAGACCGTGATGCTATTCAGGACGAGATTTCACAGCTTACAACAGAGATTGACCGTGTTGCTGAGACAACAAAGTTCAACGAGACATATCTCTTAAAGGGTGATGCGGACGGAAACACAAAGAATGTATATATGAAAGCTCATGATGCAGGTCTAAAGGGAACACTTACAGATGGTGCAACAACAGCTACATTCAAGATTGAGGCAGGTGCTCTTGATGCCGGAAAGAGCGTAACGATCGGTGGCAAGGATTATACAATTGCAGCTAAATTAGCTGATGCAAAGGCTTTAATTACTAAACCAAACAGTGGCAGTTCAGAATTTACTATAGATGGCAATAAATATAGTATTGACTCAAGTGGTAAGGTATATGGAGCAGATGGAACACAGCTTAAGAAGGAGGATTTACCAGGAGGAACTGGTACTGCTGATGCGGCAGAAGCAGATTTACAGGCTCTTGTAAAAGCGGGCTCTAAGGTTACAGCAGGTGGCAGTGAGTTCACGGTTATAACGGATGCAGATAGCGATAATGTTGATGATACAGATTCATCATTAATTCTGGCTACAAAAGCAATGAGTTTGATGAATGAAGAACTCAAGGCAGCTAACAATATCGGAACAGCAGACAAGGCAGCTACAATGGATACTACTGTGCCTACATACGCTTCCGCTACAGGAGCTACGTTTACTATCAATAAGGGATATGCAACTGTAGCAGATAAGTTGAACTTCAACCTTCATGTAGGTTCTGACGCTGATATGAATAACAAGATTAATGTCAACATTGAGACAATGAACTCAGGATATCTTGGAATAAAGGGTCTTAATGTATCAGATGATACAGGTGTTGCAGCTACATATGCTATAGATGCTATCTCCGATGCACTCCAGAAGGTATCAGAGCAGCGTTCATCACTCGGTGCCGTTCAGAACAGACTTGAGCACACAATAGACAACCTTGACAATATCGTTGAGAATACAACATCAGCAGAGTCACGTATCCGCGATGTAGATATGGCTGAGGAGATGGTTGAGTACAGCAAGAACAACATTCTTGCTCAGGCTGGACAGTCTATGCTTGCACAGGCTAACCAGTCAACACAGGGAGTTCTTTCTTTACTTGGTTAATTTCGGCTAGGTTGTGGGATTTTCTTGCTAGAAATAAAATTTTTAATTAAAAGACTATTTTGTTAGAAATAGAATTTTAGACGACATAACGACATGGATTTTATAAAGCTTCCATACCGGATTTCTCCGATATGGAAGCTTTTGTGGTCACATATTCAACTGTTCTCTCACCAAATCATTGATGATAATCGAAAGCTCCTCAAAAGGACATGGCTTGCCCTGTTTAATCCATTCTATATATACGGAGCTTATGCCGCTCAGGTAAAATTCAATTTTATAATCTAAGATGTGTTTGTCCTTGTCTGGGATGTTCATGCTGTCTATTATCTGTCTTTTGAACACCTTTTTAATCTTCTCTGCCAGAAAGTGGTAGTTATGTACGGAGACGAGGCTCTCGCAGAATGACGGGTTGCTCGAATAAATTTCATTTATAAACTGTATGAAATAGTACGGGTTTAGTCCGTATTCAGCGATGATGCAGTTCTTTAGATAGGAGTCGATGCTGACAACGAGCTCATTTTCCATCTCGGTTATGATGTCCTCCACGCTGCTGTAGTGGGAGTAGAAGGTTTTTCGGTTGATGCCCGCTTTCTCGGATATCTCTTTTATTGTAATCTTGTTTATGGGCTTGGTCGCGAGGATTGAAAACAGGGCATCGCGGATAGCCTTTTTTGATTTTATAACTCTTACATCCTGTTCGTTCATGGGAAACCTCCTTATAAATACGCCTAGCAGTCGATACGCTGGTTATATCATAGTGTATAGGTCAGCATAGCAGGATATTCATGCAAGCATAAAATCAGTCTATGCTTTGAAACTTACTTATGCACTTATGTAACACATGTGTATAATTGTGTCCATTGACCAAAAGGTGCGCTTTTAGTATAATTATACTCGTATTTTTGGAAAAAGCAACAGATGTCCGTTAAAGTACGAATTATATCATTAATGGGTGTTTGCGAAATTTGAATTTATTTCTAAGACGATACTATGCAATATACGGTATTTATATACGAAGTTTTGCAAAGACCTAATGCTATGGAGGTGACGATGTGAGCAAGGTGGGACTTGTTTTAGAGGGCGGGTCGTTTAGAGGTATTTTTACCGCCGGTGTCCTTGACTCATTATTGGAGCATCATATTTCATTTCCTTATGTTATCGGGGTGTCTGCCGGCTCGGGCAATGCGGTTAATTTTATCGCGGGGCAGGAGGGCAGAACCAAGAAGGTCATAACACATGAGAATGCGGACGCATACTATGGGCTTGGAACGCTGAGAAACAACGGCAAGGTTCTTGACCTTGACCAGATGCTCGCCTATGACAAGGAGCCTTTAAATTTTGACAGCTTTTTTGCGTCGAATGTGGAGAGGGAGTTCGTCGCGGTGAACTGTGAGACGGGCAAGGCGGAGTATCTGACGGATAACGGGACAGCCGAGAGTATTTTGCAAATCTGCAAGGCATCGTGTTCAGTGCCTCTTATGTGCGCGCCGGTTAAGATTGACGGCAAGGCATACCTTGACGGGAGCATTGTGGACTCAATTCCTTATGCGAGAGCCTTTGAGCGCGGCTGCGATAAGGTGGTGGTTGTTCAGACCAGGAAGGCGGGCGAAGCGCCTACCGACTATTCTAAGATGAAGCTTCTTCTCAATGTGTGTTATCATTCCACATATCCTAAGGTTGCTGAGGTTATGGTGGAGCGCCGTTACAACTATGACAGGCAGATGCGCCGTCTTGAGGAGTTAGAGCAGGATGGAAAGGCGATTGTAATCCGTCCCGAGATTGGCAGCATAGGGCATTTTGAAAATGATGCGGAAAAGATTAATGATTTCTATAGGCATGGCTACGAGCTTATGGAGAGAAATATGGACAAGCTACAGGAATTTATCAAATCATGAAAAATTTTTTGGCAAAAATTGGCGACAGGTGCCTTGGGGCGATAATACATGCGGCGTTCTTTGTGTGGACGGGAATAACACATGTGCTCTACCTGCCGAAGATTACATACGAGGATGAGGCTGTAAAGCAAAAGCTGAAAGAGCCATGTATTCTCATCGCAAACCACACAAGTCACAACGACGGTTCATTTATCCCGCAGGTGTTTTGGCGGAGTAAGATAAATGTGCTCGTCACGACTAAGTGGTATGACAAAAAGATGCTTCACACGTTTTTTACACATCTAAGATACATTCCAATCAATCTCAAGGAGATGGACAATTCATGGATGGAAAAGGCGGTTGAGGCGATAAAAAGGGGCGAGTCGGTGCTCATTTTTCCGGAGGGCAAGCTCTCAAAGGATGGAAAGCTGTCGGAGTTCCAGCCAGGATTTCTGATGCTTGCACGACTCACGGATACGCCTGTAATTCCACTTGCAATATCCGGCGGATATAAGAAATTTCACCGCCAGAGCGTTGTGGTGGGTTCAGTAAATACTTTTGATGTACATGCAAAAGGCAGACCTTCGGTGATACTTCGCGAGGGTGCGGCAAGCTGTCAAAAGCAGCTTGAGGATATGCTTCACGCAGAAAAATCAGTGTGAAAAATAAGAAAAGGAGAATAACAACATGAACGAGCAGGAAATCAGAGAGAAAATTAAGGAGCTTCTTATTGACAGCCTTGGTATTGAGGCAGAGGTTTTGACAGACGATGTACCTCTTTTCGGAGATGGAATTGGTCTTGACTCAATCGACTCACTTGAGATGATAGCAGCTATCGACAAGGAGTTCGGTGTATCAATGACAGGTGTTGGCAAGGAGCCATTCTACAATGTAGCAAGCCTTGCAAAGTATGTAGCAGAGCATAAGTAAGATGCAAAGAGTGTCTGTCAGGCGGAGTGTCCGCTTGATAGACAGTTTTTGATTACAGGGAATAGTGTGAAAGGATTACTGTTTGTGCCATCTTTTGGCGGCAGAATGGAGACTAATATGACAGAAAACAAAAATCGTTGTGTTATCACAGGTCTTGGAATGGTCTGTGCAATCGGAAACAGTGTCGATGAGACATGGAACAATGCTCTTAAAGGAGTATCTGGAATTAAGAATACGAAAACAGTTGATACCGAGGGCTGCTATGCAACGCTTGCGGCTGAGGTACATGACAATACATTGGACGAGTGTCCTCATGCGGACGAGATGGACAGAGTTTCAAAGCTCTGCGTTAAGGCGGCAAGGGAAGCTCTTGCGGACGCGGCTTACACAATACCGGAGGATGAGAAGAAGCGTGTCAGCGTAATTATGGGAAGCTGTGTCGGCGGCGTGAACAGCGTTGAGGCTTACTATAGAAACGGCGAGAAGGCTGAGGATGTTAAAAAGATGCCTATTTCAGCTATTGCAAATGAGGTGGCTTATGTCTACGGAGCTGACGGAATTGTAACAAATATTGCAAACGCATGTGCAGCAGGTACAATAAGCATCGCTTACGCTTGTGATTTAATCAGAGCGGGAAAGTGCGATGTAGCTATAGCAGGCGGTGCAGATGCGTTTGCGTCCGTTCCTTATGCTGGATTTTTATCACTCCACGCGCTCGCGGAGAATGGCTGCTCACCTTTTAACCACTGTGACGGTATCACACTCGGAGAGGGTTCCGGTGTGCTCATCGTTGAGTCCTACGAGCATGCTGTTGCAAGAGGTGCAAAGATTTACTGTGAGGTTCTTGGTTCGGGTGTAAGCTCCGACGCACACCATATCACGGCTCCTAGAGAGGACGGCGAGGGTCAGATGAACGCTATCCGCTGGGGCATGAAGGCTTCGGGCGTTGACGAGAGCGAGATAGACTACATCAATGCACACGGAACGGGAACAGCCAAGAATGATATGGCTGAGTTTTTGTCACTACACACAATTTTTGACGAGAAGAATGATAATCTGAGTGTCAGCTCGACAAAGGCTATGGTTGGTCACTGTCTTGGTGCGGCAGGCTCAATCGAGGCTGTATTTTCAATAAAGGCACTCACCGAGAACATGGTTCCGCCTACAGTTGGCTACTCGGATGAGGATATCGAGAACTTGAAGGAGAAGGCTGGAAAGATTGATTTCAGACCTAATGAGCCAAAGGAGAAAGAGCTCACTACAGTTATGAACAACTCATTCGCGTTTGGCGGAAATAACGCGAGCATCATTTTCAGCAAAAATGCAGGAAATGTTGAGCTTCCAAAGAAAGAGAAAGTATACATAACAGGTCTTGGCGTTGTTGCTCCTTGCGGAAACGGTGTTGAAAATTACGTTGAGAAGTTCAACGCGGATGTAAAGCCGGAGAGCACATCTGTTGCATCGGCTGTGGGAAGTGCGGACTATGCGGCTTGCGGGCTCAAGATGGCATTTTACAGAAAGCTTGACAAGTTCAGCCAGCTGCAGGCTGTATCGGGCATGAATGCCATACAGAATGCAGGACTTACAATAAATGACGACAATGCGAAGGATATCGGTATCGCTGTCGGTACAGCGACAGGCCCTCTTGCGACAATTTGTCATTTCCAGAAGGATTTGATTGAGGGCGGCAATGTGGCAGGAAGCGCTTTCAAGTTCCCTAACACGGTTTACAATGCGGCAGGCGGATATCTTTCAATCTGCTCGGGCATAAAGGGCTACAATGTGACAGTCACCAACGGCGCACAGTCAGGTCTTTCAAGCATTGCCTACGGTGTTGAGGTGTTAAGACAGGGCAAGAACAAGGTTATGCTCGCAACGGGAACTGACGAGAACTGTGATACCATGACAGAGCTTTACGACAAGCTCGGCAAGGTTGCAACGGAGGTTGACGGCGCATACTCAGGCATGACAGGTTATGTTCTCGGCGACGGAAGCACAACTCTTGTCCTTGAGAGCGAGAGCAGCGTTAAGGAGAGAGACGTTAAGCCTTACGCCGAGGTTGCAGGCTATGGTATGTCACATGAGGCGGTTGCTTTTGGTGAGCTTGAAGGCTCCGAGGCAGCACTTGTGGAGGCAATGAAGCTTGCGGCAGATGATGCGGGCATGAGTCTTGACGATATTGACGCGATTGTGGGCTTTGGAAACGGTGATGCGATTACGGACAGCCTTGAGCTTGACTCATACAAGAAGCTTTTTGGCGATAAGCTTGGTGAGCTTCCTATATTTACTGTTAAGGACACAACTGGTGAGGGACGTGCGGCTTCCGCGGCGCTCTCAGCAGGTCATGCGGCACTCATTCTCTCAGACAAGTACGAGGTTGTCGGAAGAGCATACAAGCTTGACGGCGGCACGATGGCTAGGACGACGGTTGACACCAAGACTTTAAAGAATGTGCTTGTGACATCTTATGGTCTCGGCGGGTCATATTGTGCGGTTATCATAAAGAGAATGTAATTGTTCAGAGCCAATCGAAATTCAATAAATTGATGAAAATACTTGTATTTTTGAGCCACTTTATTAAATTTTATTTGGTGATATTAGCCACACCGAAAAAATGCGTAGTATTTTGAAGGTTGGCTATAAAAAGTTACAAGAAAATAAATAAAAGAGGTGCTATAGATGGGAAAGATAGCGGTTGTAACCGGAGCGTCTAAGGGAATTGGACGTGCATGCGCTCTCCGCCTTGCAAAAGATGGAATGACTGTGGTTGTAAACTACAGCCATTCCGACGAGGAGGCAGCTAAGGCGGTTGAGGAGATTAAGGCGGCAGGCGGCGATGCGGTGGCATACAAGGCGGATGTGTCAGACCTAGGTCAGGTCAAGGAGATGTTCAAGTTCGTCTCGGACACTTACGGACGTGTTGATGTTTTGGTGAACAATGCCGGAATAGTGAGAGATGAGTATCTTTTGATGCTCACACAGGAAAATCTCGACAAGTGCCTTGACCTCAACGTAAAGGGATATTTCTACTGCGCGCAGCAGGCGGCTTTAAAGATGTTCAGCCAGAAGTCGGGAGTTATCATAAACATGTCATCGGTAAGCTCCAAGATGGCTCTTGCAGGACAGTCCGTTTACAGTGCGACAAAGGGAGCTGTAAATTCCATGACACAGACGATGGCTAAGGAGCTTGCTAGAAAGAAAATCCGTGTAAATGCGGTGTGCCCGGGCTTTGTGCAGACGGAGATGGTTGACCAGCTTCCGGAGGACAAGAAGAAGGAGTACTTGAAGGAAGTTCCGCTTGGACGCTTTGCGGATGTAGATGAGGTGGCAGGGCTTGTGTCCTTCCTTTGCAGCGACGACGCAAGTTACATAACAGGACAGGCGATAGTGTTAGACGGAGGACTCAGCTTATGATGAACATAATGGAAGTCAACAAGCGTCTCCGCCAGAGACCGCCGTTTCAGATGATAGAGAAAGTTCTTGAGCTCACTCCGGGCGAGTACGCGAGGGGAACAAAGAATGTCTGCATAAACGAGCCGTATTTTATGGGACATTTCCCTGACGCTCCTATTATGCCGGGCGTGTTGATTATAGAGAGCTGCGCGCAGCTTTGCTCACTTGTAATTGAGGACGATGGTGTAAACGATGATTTGCTTTACGTTCTATTAAAGGTGGACAACTTTAAATTTGTAAAGCCTGTAATCCCGGGCGACGTGCTCGATATCACGGTAAACAAGACTAAGAGCGGAGGAACGCTCACATATTTTGATGCAAAAGTATTAGTTGACGGCGAGGTTCGCGCTAAGGGCTCAATGGTATTTACAGCAGTACCAAAAGAAAATATATATAAATGAGCAAGCTTAAAATGTTGCATAAATTTGTTTGCTATACAAAAATATTTTTCTTGAAATCTATTTTAAATTTGAGCAAATAGAAATAATTTTTAATTTTCCATAATTGCTCAATTATAGTTGTTTATTATGAAATGAGAGAAAATAAGGTGTCAAAATATGTTCTAAACTAAAATGTTGGATAATCATGTTTTGATACCGCCTCTAAATAAAAAAAGGAGGGTGCAAAGATGGGTAAAATCGCATTTTTATTTGCAGGACAGGGTGCCCAGGCTGTCGGCATGGGCAAGGATTTATATGACAACAACGCTGCCGCAAAGGCAGTATTTGATATGGGTGAGGCTATAAGACCGGGCAGCGAGGCAATGTGCTTTGAGGGGCCGGGCGAGGCGCTCACACAGACAGAGAACACACAGCCGTGTCTTTTCCTAACTGACCTCGCATGTGCGAGAGCGCTTTATGCGGCAGGTGTTAAGGCGGACGTGGCAGCAGGATTTTCACTGGGAGAAATCCCGGCACTTGCATTTTCAGGAGTGTTGTCTGACGAGGACGCTTTCAGACTTGTGACGTTAAGGGGTCAGAAGATGTCGGAGTGCGCCGCAAAGCATCCGGGCTCAATGGTAGCAGCATTAAAACTCGACAATGCGAAGGTAGAGGAAGTATGTGAAGGTTTTGACAATGTATATCCTGTAAACTATAACTGTCCGGGACAGCTATCATGTGCCGGAGCTGTCGAGGAGCTCGACGCATTTGTGGACGCAATCAAGGCAGCAGGCGGCAGAGCGGTCAAGCTTGCGGTGAGCGGAGCTTTCCACACACCTTTTATGGCGGAGACGACAAAAGCGCTTGCAGAAAAGCTTGAGACTATGGAGGTAAATGCACCGAAGATAGCACTTTACTCGAACATCACAGGCGAGGTCTACCCTTCACAGAAGGAGCAGATTATCGAGACAGTGTCAAAGCAGGCATCCAGCAGCGTGCGCTGGGAAAAGACAATCAGAGACATGGCGGCTAACGGAGTTGACACATTCATTGAGGTCGGAGCGGGAACTACGCTTTCAGGTCTTGTAAAGAGAACTTTGACGGATGTGAAGATTTTCAATGTGTGCGATACGGCGACACTTGCCGATACGGTGAAAGCCATAAACGGTTAATTGTAGTGGTGGGCAGGATAGCGTTGAGAATGTCTTTTGAACTGTTCTAAGTGCAAAAAAGGCAGTATTTTTGTGTCAACCGGCCCTTGGTTGCGCCCATGCAACGGATGTTTTCTTTACATTTTGGCGGCTGACATTATAATTTGGAGTATAAATTTATCCTCATTTTGTAGGATATCATAAGGAGGCAGTCATGTTAGAGGACATCTTAAAGGAAAAAAAGAGTCTGTTTGAGACGGGAATGCAGAGTGTTCTGCGCGGTCAGGAGAACAGGGCGAGAAGAATTGTAATTCGGCAGGGAAATCTTGTCGTGAATGAGCGTTCTGAGGGAAGTGGAGTGAGCGCAAAGGTCTATAAAAATGGGGTGAGCGGATTTGCGTCCATGGCAGAGTACACACCGCAGGCGGCGGAGATGGTGCTAAGGGCTGCCGAGGAAAATGCGCACTACCTTTACAAGTATACCAAGAATAAGAAGGCGGCGCTTTCACCTTACATGGGCGGTTATGTAAAGTCTGACAGATTTATAATCGACTTTGAGCAGAAAAGGCTTGTGGAGCTGTGCAGGCAGGTTGATGATTACATTGTAACAAAATACCCTAAGCTGACAAGCAGAACAGTTGTATACGGTGAGGACACAATGGAGAAGGTAATCTGTACTTCCGACGCTATGGACGGACATGTGGCTTATCCAAGATGTGCAATCTACTTTGTGCTCAACATGGAGGGCAAGGACGGACAGCCTCTTGAGCTTATGGATTTGGTTGGCGGCTTTGGACATGCGGATGACAATTTTAAGGATTTGTCAATGGTCTATGAAAGGATTGACAAGGTGTATCAGCGTCTTTGCGACAAGGCTGAGGGAGTGTACGCCGAGGCGGGAGTTAAGACGGTTATCTTGGACTCAGATGTGGCAGGAATGATTGCACATGAGGCTGTGGGACATACAGTTGAGGCTGACCTTGTCATCGGCGGCTCCGTTGCAGGACCTAACCTTGGAAAGCAGGTTGCCTCAGAACTTGTGAGCATTGTCGACTATGCTCACACGGCGTTTGGTGAGCAGGCACCACTCCCGGTATATCTCGACGACGAGGGCATCAAAGCTGAGGACGCGGTTTTGGTCGAGAACGGAATTTTAAAGGGCTATATGCACAACCGCGAGACGGCGGACAGATTTGGCGTTGCGCCTTGTGGAAATGCAAGAGGCTGGGGTTTCTCAGACGAGCCGTTAATCCGTATGAGAAACACAGTTGTTCTTCCGGGAAAGGATAAGCTTGAGGACATGATTGCATCCGTGGACGACGGTTATTATCTTCTTGCGACGGGCAACGGACAGGCAGACCTTACAGGTGAGTTCATGTTTGGAATAACCATGGGCTATGAGATAAAGAACGGAAAGCTCGGAAGAGCCATACTTGATACAACCGTTTCGGGCGTTGCATTTGATATGTTAAAGACTGTGGATATGGTCTCCGACAAGGTTAAATGGCAGGCGGCAGGCACATGTGGCAAGAAGCAGCCTATGGCTGTGTCGATGGGCGGGCCGGCAATCAAGTGTCAGATTACAATAGGGGGTAGGTAGATAATTATGGCAGATATAATTGAGGTTTCGGATAAGTTAAAGAGTCTTATAGCTAAAAAAGGGGATATAAAGGCGCAGTACACGGTGGAACTCACGCAGACAAGAGAGATTACCATGGAGAAGGACGAGTTCACACTTTTTAGGACTTTGTTTGGCAACGGTGTACATATAAAGGTTATCAAGGATGGCAAAGTTGGAACGACAAGCCTTAATAAGTTCGATGACCAATCTCTTGCGGATGCACTTGACGGTGTGATTGTGTCGGCGGAGGCGGCAACAGCCGATGAAAATTTTGACATTGCGCCGGGCATGGATGCGGCAAAGTTTACTATCGGAGCGGTGGAGCCGGATATCGACAAGCTTATGCAGCGCGCGCAGGAATTGGCGGAGGAGATTAAGAAAAGACATCCTAAGGTGCTTGTGATGCAGATTATACTAAAACATGTAAACATACATTCGATATACAGAAACACCAATGGAAGTCAGGACGAAAAGATATCAGGATATTATACGGTTGATGTCGAGTTTGCAGGAAATGACGGCGTTAATTCCACAAGTCTTGCGGGAACGTCCGTCACCATAGACAATCTTGATAAGCCTTTTATTGAGCTTGGAAGCATTGAGAAGGATTTAAAGGATGCTGAGGACTCACTAAATCCTATATCCGTCGACGGAAAGTTCGAGGGTGAGGTCATCTTCACACCGGGCTGTGCGCTACAGATGATTTACTATGCACTCACAAATTTTGTGGGAGAGTCCGTTGTGCTTGACGGAACCGGAAAGTGGCTCGGAAAGACGGGTCAGAAGGTGGCTTCCGATAAGGTGACAATATCGTTTAAGCCTTGGGATAAGAGGATTGTCGACCATGAGGTGCACACGGAGGACGGTTTCCGCGCCGAGGATTACACGATTATCGAGAACGGTGTGCTAAAGGGCTATATGACCTCGCTCTATGCAGCTAACAAGTGCAAGGTGGAGCGCGCGAAAAACTCAGGCTTTGACCTTGTGGTTGAGGGCGGTGACATAGCTTTTGACGACATGGTTAAGGGCGTTAAGAGAGGTCTTATTGTGGGTTCTGTCTCATGCGGCAGACCGGCAGGAAACGGAGAGCTGTCGGGCGTTGCAAAGAACAGCTTTTATGTTGAGGACGGACAGATTAAGGGAGCTGTCACGGAGACTATGATTAACCTTAACCTTGCGGATATGATGCAGAATGTTGTTGCACTTTCAAAGGAAGTGTTTTGCGACGGAAACATGGTGGTGCCGTACATACAGGCTTCACATGTGGTGATTTCCGGAAAATAGAATTGTACAATGTACGGATTTTTAAGTGATTGTAAAACGCAGATTAGTAACTGAACAGTTGTGAAATGCGTTTTGCAATTACTGAATTGATTAAAGTTGAAAGGAGATACGAAGTTGGTTATAGAGGAATATCTTGCATCGACAAAGGAGATTGCGTGTGAGAAATGTAAGGAGCCGATTGTTCAGGGTGCTCTTGCAAAGAATTATTTTGTATGTCCAAAATGCGGCAGGTACAACAAGATACCGGCGAGGGCGCGCATAGAGCTTCTTGCCGATGACGGGAGCTTTAAGGAGCTGTGGAATGAGGCTACAACGGGAAATCCTATAGGCTTTCCGGACTATGAGGAGAAGAGCAGCAAGGCGAGAAACACAAGCCATGAGAACGAGGGCGTTATATGCGGAACTGCCACGGTTGAGGGAAATGAGTGCTGCATATATGTAATGGAGCCTAAGTTTATGATGGGTTCGATGGGAACGGTTGTGGGAGATAAGATTGCGGCGCTTTTTGAGTATGCAATCGAGCACAGACTTCCGGTTATCGGATATGCCGCGTCGGGCGGTGCGAGAATGCAGGAGGGTATGCTCTCACTCATGCAGATGGCAAAGGTGTCGGGCGCAGTAAAGCTCCACAGCGATGAGGGACTTTTTTACATGGTCTGTGTGACCGACCCTACAACGGGCGGCGTTACGGCGAGCTTTGCGATGCTTGGCGATGTGATTATCGGTGAGCCGGGCGCGCTTGTCGGATTTGCCGGAAAGAGAGTTATTGAGCAGGTTACGGGAGAAAAGCTTCCGGACGGTTTCCAGAGCGCGGAGTTCCAGCTTGAGAACGGGTTTCTTGATGCCATTGTAAAGAGAAATGACCAGAGAAGCTACATAGGTTCCATGTTGAAAATTCATAAGTCCGCGGCAGGCGATGATTTGCTCCACGCAAGGTCACACGAGCAGCATCTAAGACTTCGTGAGCTTGTCCACAGACCGACAAGGAGCAGTGGAGCTGTTCAGAGATTTATGGAGATGATACACAACTGATGTGTAGATGACGACATTATATTTTTAAAATGTAAATATATCTTAGACAGTAAAGTATACTGTCTGATTTGACAGCGGATTAGCATATTATCGCGCACAGACCGGCGCAGAAAAGAGGAAATATTTTATGGACGCATACGAAAAAATCCGGTGTGCCAGAAAGGCAGGCCGGCCTACAGCGACAGATTACATCAATTCGATTTTTACAGGCTTTATGGAGCTCCACGGTGACAGAACATTCGGTGATGACCATGCGGTTGTCGGCGGTGTTGCATGGCTTGACGACATTCCTGTCACAGTTATCGGAATAGAAAAGGGACACAGCCTTGAGGACAGGGTTTACAGAAATTTTGGCTGTGTGCTCCCGGAGGGCTACAGAAAGGCGCAGAGGCTTATGAAGGAGGCTGAAAAGTTCCACCGCCCTGTCATATGCTTTGTAGACACACAGGGAGCAAGCTGTGGTCAGGGAGCAGAAAAGAGGGGCGCAGGACAGGCAATCGCCGACAATCTTTATGAGCTTATGACACTCAAAACCCCTGTAATATCCATTATGGCGGGCGAGGGCGGAAGCGGCGGAGCACTCGCGCTTGCAATCGCGGACGAGGTGTGGATGCTTGAGAACGCCTACTACAGCGTGGTTTCGCCGGAGGCATGTGCAAGTATTCTCTTTAAGGATTCGTCTAGGGTTGCCGAGGCGGCAGACCATTTAAAAATGTTCGCCGATGACCTTTTAAAGCTTGAAATTATAGAGAAGGTTATTCCTGAGCCGGAGAATTTCGGCGAGCCGGAGTGCGTGTTAGAACCTTTTATGAGTGAACTTAAAATGGCACTTAGTACTAGAATTTCCGAGCTTATGAATGTCCCTGAGCAGCAGCTTGTGCTTGAGCGCTATGGAAGATACCGCCGCATTGGAAAATATGAGGATATTGTGTAGTAGAAAAAAGAAAGGAAAATATCTATGAAGGTACTTCTTTTAAACGGCAGTCCAAGAAGGGAAAGAAGCTGCACGATAAGGGTGGCGCACAAGTTCGTTGACGGACTCAGGCAGGAGACTGACTGTGAGGTCGAGGAAATCAACATAAGTGACTGCAATATAACGCCATGTCTTGGCTGCCTTAGCTGCTGGGGACGCACGGAGGGCGAATGTGTCATAAAAAATGATGACATTCCGATGCTCAAGGAGAAAATTCTCGCCGCGGATGTCATTATTGAGAGTTACCCACTTTATTTTTTCGGAATGCCTGGTATAATGAAAGTATTCACCGACAGAATGTTGTCCATGATGTGCACATATGAGGGGCAGTCTCCGGTTGTGGGACAGCCTTTTCATGGCATACGGGGCGGCATGAGCGGTAAGAAGTTTATAATAGTATCTACCTGTGGCTATGCGCAGACCGACCTCATATATGACCCGCTCCTAAAAGAATACGACTGCATATGTGGACCGGGGAATTACTATGCGCTTTTGTGTCCGCAGGGAAAAACGCTCTCTGTTCCTGAACTGTATGAGCGGATGGAGACATATCTTGAGAAATATGTTGAGGCGGGAAAAGAGCTTGCCCGAACAGGGGCACTTACACAAGAGACGATACTTAGGCTGCGCGAGGCTCCGTTTAACGAGCGCAGGTTCAAGCTTCTTTTGAAAAAATTCTGGGAAAATGAAAGGGGCAATGCCTGATGTATGAAATTTCATGTCGTGTGCGCTTTAGCGAGACCGACAAATATGGAAAAATGTCAATGAACGGAGTGCTGAGACTTTTTCAGGACTGCGGCTATGAACACGCACTTGACAGAGGGTTCGGACCTGACTACACAAAAAGAACGCACTGTACATGGTATCTGCTGTCATGGGACATAGAAATCCTTGATGCACCTCATGCCGGGGACGAGATTGTGGTGAGGACATTTATATATGATATGCAGGAGTCGCTTGCAAAGAAATATATTGCCATGTACGACAAAGCCGGAAAGTGTCTTGCAAAAGCTGACACGGTATGGGTATATATGAATGTCGACACCCAGAAACCGACAATTCCAAGTGACGGCGATAAGGGTTGGATTGCACAGGATTTTGGCGACAGACCTGCCTCCGATAATTCACAGCGCAAGCGTATAGTTATGCCGAGCGGTGGAATGAAGATAGGGGCATGCAAGATAAATGACTACATGCTTGACACCAACGGTCACGCGAACAATGTCCGTCTTACAGAGCTTGCCATGAGCATGGTCGGGGCTGACGACGGAAAGTGCAATTACCTCCGTGCAGAATTTAAGAGACAGGTAATACCTGGCAGCACGGTAAATGCGAGTGTAAAAAAAGACTACTATGATGGTTCTACAACCATAACAGTAGTCCTTGCAGAGTTTGGAAAGCCTGAGAATGCAATATTCTACTTCTCTTCGCCAAAGTAATCTTTAAACTTGGCTTCTACAGCATCATAGGTGTCCTTGCAGAGGGATGGGAGTTCCTTTCCCCAGGCACCTGTGGCCTGCTTATAGCCTTTCTTGAATGCTTCGAGCATATCCTTCATCTTGTCTTCATCCCCACCGGATAAAGCCTTTGCAAAATCAAATATACGCTCAGAGGTCTGCTTAACGCCCCAGTAACCGTTCTCGGAGATATCCTCCTTGGCCTGTGCGGCTGTTGCGGCATCGACTTTGAGATTGCCGCTTGCGAGAGCCTTAATCATGTCAGAGCTGGATGCAAAAGTCTGTCCCTGCTTTGCGAACATATCCGCTACAAGAGACTTCATCTTGTTCGTGCGGTCTGCCAAATCCTGCTTCATCTGCGCTACGATGGCGGAGTTGTTCTGCTGCTTTACTGAGGTTGTCTTGCCTGATGACTCATATACGGCAGCATCCTCGGAGAAACCTGTCGATGTGGAGGTGTTCTCAGCCTCAGTTTTCTTGCTGTCGGTACTGGTGCTCTTAGCTGTCTTAGAAGAATAGACAGTATTGTTGTAACTGTTTCCTGTAATTCCGTTTACGCTCATTTTTTATGGACTCCTTTCCAGAAATTGATTATAATTTTATATCTATGTTTTATATCGGCATGTACAGCAAAAAAATTAATCGCGCTATGGCTTTACGGTTGATTTGTATTGTCCGTTTGTATATAATATAATTTGTGTTGTATACAAAATTCATAATACAGTACACAAAATCTTTGTTTGGCAATGGGAAGGGATAGTATGGACGAAATCAGACTTAGGGCGTATGCAAAGGTGAATTTGGGACTCGATGTGTTAAGGCGCAGGGAGGACGGTTATCATGATGTGCGCATGATAATGCAGAATATTAATCTGTTTGATAAACTTACCATAAGGAAGAAAAAGACAGCGGGAATTAAGATGAGGACAAATCTGTCATATCTTCCGACGGATTCTAACAATCTTGTCTACAGGGCAGCCGCAATGCTGATTGATGAATTTAACATCGATGCCGGCGTGGATATTGATTTGTATAAATTTATTCCGGTTGCGGCTGGAATGGCTGGCGGAAGTGCCGATGCGGCAGCAGCTTTGTATGGAATGAATGAGCTTTTCGGGCTTAAACTGGGCCTTTCGGAGCTTATGGAGAGGGGCGTTAAGTTAGGAGCAGATATTCCGTACTGCCTGATGGGCGGGACGGTGCTCGCCGAGGGCATAGGAGAGAAGCTCACAAGGCTTAGGGCATGTCCGGAATGTTATTTTGTTGTGGCAAAGCCGCCTTTTTCGGTGTCTACAAAGCTTGTGTACGACAATCTTGTTATAGATGAAAATACGGTGCATCCCGATATAGACGGAATTATGTCCGCCATAGAAAATCAGGATGTGAAGGGTATCGCCTCGCGTCTTTTAAATGTGCTTGAGACGGTGACGGCAAAAGAATACCCTGACATAGAGGGTATAAAAGCAAAGATGCGCGAATGTGGCGCATTAAATTCACTTATGAGCGGCAGCGGCCCTACAGTGTTTGGCATATTTGATGACAAGGACAAGGCTTGTGAGTGCAACCAGATACTCAGGCAGGACGATAGAGTAAAGACCGCTTATGTAGCAGAGTGCTGCGGCGGCGGGTTCGGCGTGCAGGAATAGATTTTTTAAAGGAGATATTTTTTATGTTACAGGATAGCAATTTTCAGGTCACGATGAACGAGTATCTTCCGCTTCGTGATGTCGTGTTTAATACATTGAGACATGCAATCTTAAAGGGAGAGCTTGAACCGGGTGAGAGACTTATGGAGATAGCTCTCGCGCAGAAGCTTGGTGTCAGCCGCACACCTATAAGGGAGGCGATAAGAAAACTTGAGCTGGAGGGTCTTGTGGTCATGGTGCCGAGAAAAGGCGCTGAGGTTGCGGATATCACGGAGAAGGACTTGCGGGATGTGCTTGAGGTGAGAACGGCACTCGAGGAACTGTCTATAGAGTTGGCTATGAAAAATATGGCGCAGAAGGATTTTGACGAGCTTAAATCAGCCAACGAGACTTTTGCAAAAAATCTTGATGGCGATGACCTGATAAAGATTGCCGAGTCAGATGTGGCTTTCCACGAGATTATCTACATGGCAACTGGCAATAAGCGACTTATCCAGATGATAAACAATCTGAGAGAGCAGATGTACCGCTACCGTCTTGAGTACATCAAGGACAAGTCAAGCCACGAAAGACTTGTGGCGGAGCACAACAGAATTATAGACGCAATGCAGCATGGCAATATAGGCGATGCCAAGGCGGCTATAAAGCTCCATGTCGAAAATCAGGAGGAGAACATTTTAAAATCCATAAAGGACAAAAATTCCTGAGTAAAAATACGGTTTAAAACATCTGCCATACGGTAATACTTTTTTTAGTAAGTAATTGCGAAACTTAATGTATTGATAACAGAAAAATTTCACAACTGTTCAACATGAAATTCGGGTTTCGCAATCATCTGACTTTTGTAGATATAGAGGGAGATTAGAAGGGAGTATTATCGTATGAGCAGATGGAGTGTAGCCGCATGGTGCGTTATGGCACTTTGTGCAGTCGTTTTTTTTACATACAGCGGGCAGCAGAGGCGTTCTGCCGCGCAGTTACAGCAGGATATAGCTGGGGAGATACTAAGGTTTCATGTGCGCGCCAACAGTGACACGGATGAAGACCAGCAGTTAAAGTTACTTGTCAAGCAGGAGCTTGTCGAGTACATGGGAAATCTTTTAAAAAATGCCGCTGACCGCGATGAGGCGAGGGAAATTCTGACAGAAAACATCGAAAATATAGAAAATATTGCAAAAGGGGTTATCAAGGACAACAAAAAGGAATATAATGTAAAGGCTTATTTTGAGGATTCGTATTTTCCTGTGAAGGTCTACGGCGACATGACATTTCCGCAGGGAGTGTATGAGGCATTCCGCGTGGATATCGGAGCGGCAGAGGGAAAAAACTGGTGGTGCGTGCTCTATCCGAGCCTGTGCTTTGCGGATATCACACATGGGAGCATGGCGGATGACGCAAAAAAGGAGCTTGAGGCTGTTCTTGACGAGGATGAGCTTGAGCTTTTGTATGAAAATCAAGACGGCGCGAAACGGGAATGCGTTTATGAATTTAAAATTTTTACATTTCTTAATAAGCTAATAAGATGAATGGAGAAAAATATGTCAAAGCTTAAAGTTGCTGTGCTGTTTGGCGGACAGTCCTCAGAGCATGAGGTGTCATGCCGTTCAGCGCTTACCATAATAAACAACATGGACAAGGAGCGTTACGAGCAGGTTCTTGTGGGAATAACCAAGGAGGGAAGATGGCTTTTAACGGAGAGTGAAAAGGCTATTGAGGACGATACTTGGAAAAATGGAAATGTGGAGATGATTTTGTCCCCTGACACGACACACAAGGGCTTTATAAAGATGAAGGACGGCAAGTCGGAGGTTGTACCTGTCGATGTGGTATTTCCTGTGCTTCACGGACTGTACGGTGAGGACGGCACAGTTCAGGGCGTTCTCGAGCTTGCAAAGCTTCCTTATGTCGGCTGTGGCGTTGTGGCATCGGGAGTTTCAATGGATAAACTTTTCACAAAGATTATCGCAGCTAACGTGGGTGTAAATCAGGCAAAATATGAGGCTGTGAGACGCTCAGAGCTTGATGATATGGATAAGGTTGTGGCTAGGATTGAGAAGGCGCTGCCTTACCCTGTGTTCATAAAGCCGGCAAATGCGGGCTCATCATGCGGTGTAAGCAAGGCAGAGGACAGGGAAGGTCTTGTGAATGGACTTAATCTTGCGGCAAAGCACGACAGAAAAATCCTTGTCGAGGAGACAATAGTTGGACGAGAGGTTGAGTGCGCAGTGCTCGGCGGCGAGATTGCCGAGGCTTCCGGTGTAGGTGAGGTTCTTCCGGCAGGCGAGGCGGCTTTCTACGATTACGATGCAAAGTATGCCAACGCGGAGTCTAAGACGGACACACATCCTACATTCCCGGAGGGCAAGGAGGATGAGATAAGAAGCGACGCTGTGAAGATTTTTAAGGCTGTCGACGGCTACGGGCTTGCGAGGGTCGATTTCTTTTTAAAGCCGGACGGAACTGTGGTATTCAACGAGATAAACACACTTCCGGGATTTACATCAATCAGCATGTACCCGATGCTTTGGAATGAGAGAGGCGTTGGTGTACATGACCTTATCGATAAGCTTATTGAGCTTGCTCTGAAAAGATTTTAGGAGGGACGTATGAGAAAGGATGCCCCGATAGGTGTGTTCGATTCGGGTGTTGGAGGTTTGACTGTCGCAAGGGAGATTATCAGGCAGATACCCAATGAGCGCATTGTATATTTTGGCGATACGGCGAGACTTCCGTATGGAACCAAGTCAAAGGACACGATTATACGTTATGCAAGACAGATTGTAAATTTCCTTATGGGAGAGGGCGTGAAAGCCATAGTTGTGGCGTGCAATACCGCGAGTGCCTTTGCGCTTGAGGAGATTAAGGATGAGATAGATGTGCCGATAATAGGCGTTGTAAAGCCGGGAGCGAGAACGGCTGTCTCTGTAACGAAAAATAACCGCATAGGAATAATCGCGACGGAGGGGACGATTAACAGCGGTCTTTACACAAGGTTTATACACGAGGAAAATCCCGACATTGAGGTTATCGGGAAGGCGTGTCCGCTTCTTGTGTCGCTTGTGGAGGAGGGCTGGCTTCACGACAGCATCACTGACCAGGTGCTTGAGCGTTACCTTGAAGATATAAAGCACGAGGATATCGACACACTGGTGCTTGGCTGTACACATTACCCGCTTCTTAGAAGTTCTATTGGAAAAATTATGGGGGACAAAGTCAACCTTGTAAATCCAGCATATGAGACGGCAATCGAGCTAAAACACCTTCTCGCCCAAAGAGAGCTTGCCAATGTAAAGGATGTCGAGGAGCCGAGCGTCATGTACCGCTTTTATGTCAGCGATGCGGCGGAAAAATTCAAGAACATAGCCAATATGATACTTCCGTTTGATATCAAGACGACAAAGCAGATTAATATTGATGAATATTAGACGGCGGAATGAGGATTATTATGAAAGATAACATAGTTTTATATATTTCTGGTCTTCACACGGCGGGTGAGGATGACGATTCTGTGGAAATGATATATGCAGGTCGTCATTTTTTCAGGAATGGAAAGCATTTTATAAAATATCAGGAGAGCCTTGATGAAGGCCTTGTGACCGACAACATGATAAAAATTTCGCCGGGTGAGGTGGAACTTATAAGAAAAGGTCCGATGACAACAAATATGTTGTTCACCATAGGCGAAAAAAACTTAACCTACTATGAAACCCCATTTGGCTGTGTGACAATGGGGATAGATACCTTGGATATGTGCATAACTGAGGAGGATGGAGAGATTATTGTGGATATCTTTTATAATCTTGAGATGAACGGAAATCATATGGCGCATAGTCATGTTGTTATCAAAGTCAGGGACGAGGATTTTTGAGTTATATAGTTTGTGATTGTTTAGAGCCGGGGATTTTGGAGGTTAGTTCTGAACAAGTGTTAAAGATAATTGTGAATATTTGATTGATTAATAAGATGAGCTGGATAGTACATTGGCTGAATGGATGCGTTCCGGCTCATCTTTTTGTTTATGGATAATATGATACAAATGTCAAATGCAAAATTGCGCAGCGGACGGTCAATCTGTATGCGGCATAATAATGTCATTTGGCATAGTCAAGTTGATTAGAAATATATTTTTTAAATAAAAAACGAAGGAGGATTAATGGATGAAGAGATTTACAGCATTTCTGCTCACAGCGGGGTTATTGTTGCAAAACGCTGTGCCTGTGCAGGCAGATGTACAAAAGTCGTCACCGCCTGTATACACTGCAAAAAATGCCATTGTGGCGACGGAGCAGTCGTCGGGTGTGGCTTCAACGGGATGGATGGACGCGCTTGTGCAGAACAAGGCGGCAGGTGGAATAAGCATCACACTTGGAAGTATGCTTCCGATGTACCGTGATGTTGAGGTGGATGTGACTGCCACCAACAATGCGACGGGCAAAGTCAGCAAGGAGCAGGCAATTCTGTCGGCAGGAGCGGACAATACGGATGTGTTTATAGGCGGTCTTGAGGATGGCAACTATACACTTTGTATGCACGCGGACGGATTTGAGGACTATGTGCAGGATTTGGAGGTCAAGGGAAATATTCTGTACCTCTATGTGGGAACAGGAATGGTCAGCCTTGACGGGGTAAGCTATGAGGCAGGCAGGACACACCCGGGACTGTTTCTTGTCGGCGATGTTGACGGCGACGGGGAGATTACTCAGGCGGATAAGGATGCGATACTCGACGCGGCATCAGGTAAAGCTGTGTCAGGAGTGACAGACCTCAACGGTGACGGAAAGACGGATATTCTTGATTTACAGTACTACGCTTTTGCACAGAATGTAAAAAACAATGGGTTTGATACAACAGCTTCCGTGACGGAGAGCATCGCGCCCGATGCGGCAGCCATAAAGGTAAATGATGGCAATACGCTTGTGAAAGACGGGGATATCGCTGACCTTTTCACGGAAGATGGTGTGGTCACATTTTCAACAAAGGACTCGGCACCTGTATCGGATGCAAATCCTGTCGAGATAGGAATATCCTTTCAAAATGAGGATATGGTGAAAGACGGGACAGGTCTTACGATGGAGCAGGTTGTCATTGAGACGGGGGATGTCGGGATTGAGAGCGGAACGCTCATAGTCGAGACAGAGGACGGAGTAAAGACTTTTGCCATAGGAGCTGCCGCGGCAACGGTTGCGGCGTACAGTGCGCGCGCGGCTTCAAGTGACAGCATAGTCATAAGCCTTGGCGGTCAGGTTGCGGTAAAGCGTGTAATCATACGCGTAACCGCGGCTTCAAAGGGGGCAAGCCTTGTCGATATCTCCAAAGTTGAGTTTTTAAACGGCATGGAAAACAGGATACCTGAGCCCGATATGGATATACCGCAGAATTTACAGGCGCAGGGCGCGGACAAGAGCTTTACGCTTACATGGGACAACAGCAAAAATGTGACAGGTTATGAGGTTGAGATTACATATAACGGTGAGACGGAGACGGTAAGAACTGCCGGAAATACCTTGAAAGTCACGACTTTTGCAGGTGAGGAGCTTGTTAATAAGGAGGTTTACAGTGTGCGTGTGCAGGCCGTAAACGGAGCATGGCGAAGCGGTTATGGAAGTGCCGTGGAGGCGGTTCCAAAGCTTGCGGGACGACCAGACGCGCCTGATTATTTGAAAGCGACTGGGGCATACAGAAAGATAAAGCTCACATGGAAGGATATGGACGATACGGACAGCTATTGTGTATATTACCGTGTAAAGGGCGATGCGGAGTACACAAAGATAACCGGAATTGAGAGCAACTCATACGAGATTACCGACCTTTCGGATAAGACGGTGTATGAGATTTATGTCACAGGTGTGAATGAGCTTGGAGAGAGTGATGCGTCCCTTGTCTCTGAGGCGGAGACCACTGTAATTATTCCGGCGGAACTTCCTAAGTACAATATGATTAATGAGCCGCAGGGAGATGGCAAGCTTACCTCTCATATTGTATCGGTAAGGCATCCTAGAGGAAGCATGGTCAACAGCCCGCTCGATGAGGAGGGAAGTGACAGTGCGCTCGGAGTTGTAGATAACGACTATGGCTCATATTTCTACGTTGCAGACTGGGATGAGGGATGTGTGTACCCGGCGGACAACAAGGGAATATATTTTACCTTTGATGCTAAATACAAGATGAATTACATAGCATTTGCGGAGCCGGAAGATGCGATAAATTACATGGGAGCGTCGCTGTACTGGTATGAGGATGACCATAAGACAAATCATGAGGCAAGTATATCGGGCGTGCTTCAAAAGACGGATGCAAATGGCAGAAAGTATTATGTTATAAAGCTCAGTGAACCTATAGAGTCAGATATGATACGAATAGGCTTCACACGTTACTACGGATATTATAATAGCATAACAATCTCCGAGGTGAGATTTTATTATTATGACAGTCTTGAGGATGATGTGCTTGCACTCTATGCGGACGATTTGCACACAACCCTAAAAGAGGGCACGACGGCAGAGACTATAGCAGCACTGCAAAAGCGTCTTGACACTGTTGACAAAAAGAGTGGTGAGTACAACCCTGAGAGGGAGTCAATCCAGAAGGAACTTGACAATGCGAAGTTACTTTTGGACACGAAGTTTGGAGATGTGATTGAGATATCGTCAGAGATAACCGCCGCAAAGGACGGGCATCTTGGAATAAGCGGTCTCAACGCATGGCAGCCTCTTGGAGTTTCGGCGGCATCTGGTGAGCAGGTCACAATATATGTCGGACATAACACCAAAAAGACGGGTGATACAGCCCAGTTAAAGCTTATCGCGACGCAGTATCACGCCGAGTCTGACACGGTCAAGACTGAGGTGACAACATTGAAGGTAGGTCGCAACGAGGTCACAATACCGAAGCTTCAGAGCCTTTCGGCGGAGAGCGGTGGCGCGCTCTATGTGGCATATACCGGAGATGACAAGAATGACCGCTATGCGGTGCGCGTGTCCGGCGGTGTGAGCATACCTGTGTTAAATCTTTACGGTGTCGATAATAATACTGAAAGGGAAGAGAAAATATACAGCTATGTCGAGGCACTCGAGAAGCATGTCGCAAATATAAAAAATATACATGAAACTGTACATCAAGTAGATGGAAATGAAACCGGCGCGGCGGTAGAGTTTGACGAGCAGAACTGTATAGCGGGTGCGACTGATATCATGCTCGACAAGATGATGTATTCCGTTTCAGCTAAGACGCTGTTGTCGGGACTTGGAAGTGGGACAACGAAAGAGCGCGCCGATAAACTCAGTGCATCTCTCACGGCGATGGACGAGATGATGGAGCTTTTCTATCAGCACAAGGGACTTACCGACGAGGATGGTGCTGGTGCTACCGACAGAATGCCGTCTGAGCATCTTAACATTCGCTACATGAGAATGTTTGCAGGAGCGTTCATGTATGCGGCGGGCGACCATATAGGAATTGACTGGAGTTCCGTTTCAGGACTTTCAAGCGCTGTTCCGATTACATCGGACAATGGAAAGTATACGGGAGGACTTTTATTTGGCTGGGGTATCGCGCATGAGATAGGACACAATATCAACCAGAGCGCATATTCGATAGCCGAGATAACCAACAATTATTTTGCACAGCTGACTACAGCGAGGGATACAAATGATTCCGTTCGCTGGAAATATGCGGATGTCTATGAAAAGGTTACTTCCGGCACAAAGGGCGCATCTCCTGACCTTGCAGTACAGCTTGCGATGTACTGGCAGTTGCACTTAGCTTACGACAGAGGATATAATTTTAAGACATACGATACTTATAAAGAGCAGATGGAAAATCTTTTCTACGCCCGTGTTGACTCCTACGCAAGAAATGTGGAGAGTGCGCCGTCACCAAATGGAGTTGCGCTTACACTTGGCTCGGACAAAAATCAGAATTTTATGCGCCTTGCATGTGCCGCAGCAAAGAAAGACCTCACGGAATATTTTGTCCGCTGGGGTATGGAGCCTGATGAGGGAACACTTAAATATGCAGGGCAGTTCCCGGCAGAGGAGAGAGCTATATATTACATAACCGACGAGGCGAGAGTGTATGAGATTGAGAACGGAACAAAAGCCAATATAAAGGACAAAGATGTAATTTCTGATACAAGCTCGGTTAAAATTGGCAAAAATGCGGCTAACGAGGTGGTTTTGACAATAGGCAGCAGTGTCAATGCGGATGTCCTTCTCGGCTATGAGGTTACAAGAATAATGTACGAGAACGGACAGGCAGTCCGCGAGGTAGCAGGATTTGCCGTGCCGGATGATGGGGCAGCCACCGCACAGTGGAATGATTATGTATCCACGGCAAACAACCGCGTTGTCACATACGAGATTACGGCTGTAGATAAGTTTGGATATCGCTCAAGTGTAAAGAAAATTGGCTCGGTGAGAATAGAGCACGACGGAAGCCTTGACAAGAGCATGTGGACTGTCACGACCAACATGAAGTCGGGCGCTGACACAACGGTTGACGCGGCTGATAAGAACCCATGTGAGCCGGAGGAGAAGCCAGCCATTCTCGGTGTGATTGACAATGATTACGACACCACATACACAGGTGTTGCAGAGGGCGAAAATGCCTATGTTACAATCTCACTCAACAAGACAAGTGCGGTATCGGCGCTAAAGTATACCGCACCTGACGCGGATGCCATGACGGATTATGTCATCGAGGTGAGTGCGAACGGAACCGACTGGAAAACGGTGGCTGATGGAACATTTGCAGAGGGAGCAGGAAGCCATATAGTCTACTTTGAGAATGAGAAAAAAGACCCGTGGGTTGCAACCTATGATGTGGCTTATGTGCGCATCACGGCTGTAGGTTCAGCAGGAAAGAATGTAGCCATAAATGAACTTGACCTTCTTGGACCAAGTGGAGACAGTATAAGCTTTGGATTGGCATTGGACAAAAAGATAGTGGAAATGGGAATACTCTCAAATAAATACGAGTACGACGATAAAGGAAATTATATACCGGAAGGTTCGCTTGTGTTTATGGGAACCTACAAGGGAAATCCGGCATACAACGTCATTCTTCTCTACGATGAGGAAGGAAACATTGTAGGAGGCACAGGCGAGGACGGAAGCGTGAACGCACAGCAAATAATTCTCGCCAAGGTTCCAGAGAACGGACTTCTCGGTGAGGTCAGTGATGGCACATGGATATACTGGATAGAGCCGGATGCAGATGGCAATGTGCCAAAGATTTCCGGAAAGGTTCGCGCAGAGCTTTATCGCGTTGACAATGCCATGACCAACGAGGGACAGAGAATTGTGAGTGATACACTCCCGATTACCATACCTGACAAGATTGACAGTGTTGAGCTTACTGACTGATGGACTGATTGTAAATGGTGGTATTTATACATAATTATAGCAATCCTATAAATTGATGAATATTCACAATGTAAGAAAATTTGTTTAACTAGAGAATTCCTTCTTACATAAATAATATGTTGTTGTAGTTGAAAGCTACATTAATTTGTTGGATTGCTATAAATTTATAGTATATGTTTTGACACATCGAAATATTGTAGGTAATTGCAAAATGGTTGTTTCATTTTGTGGTTGCCTACAATTGCCGACATAGGAGGATTTTTGTTGATTGACATAAAAAATGGGCGCGATATGCGCCCTAAGAGAAAAGATAAGCATTTTAGGCTTGCCGCGTTTGCAGTCATTTCGATTTGTATGCTTGCAATGTTTGTGATAATAAGTGTCGTACAGGCGGCGACAATAAGCGGCAAAAAAAGTACGGCGGACGCAGTCACACTTGATATATCCGGCGACAATGTGCGCGTGACAGTCACCGTTGACAATGCGCACGATGAGAAGCTCACGGCGGTATCACTTGCACTTGATGTTGATGTAAAAAATGGACAAAATACGGTGAACTTTGATTTTGCGGAAGCACTCAAAGATACGATAAACGGAAGCCGCTACGAGGGAAATACGCTTTATCTG
>JBNMKO010000042.1:0-27119 GCA_050874385.1 Eubacteriales bacterium | reverse complement strand
CTTCTGTTTTTCTTTTCCTGCTTTATAATCTCAACAATCTCCTTCTGCGCCTGTGCTGACAGCTTAGGCTCGGCGTAGTACTTTGAAGGCTTTCCGCTGTTGCCAGTGGTGTTATCGCTTGCAGTGCTGCTTCGCACAGTGTCGTTATTCGCACAACTCTTATGTGCATCGTTATTTGCATTGTTCTTCTGTGCAGTGCTCCTCGCAATATTCATATCCCTCGGCGCATCTACCAACAGGTGAATGTTATTTGCCGAACCTCCGGAAAATATCACCCGGATGTCCTCCCCGATATCTATGAAGTCCCCGGGATGAAGTGTGAGTTTCAGCATAAAACCTCCTTGTTTTTTGGCTGTAATTATGCAACATTTTGTATAAATTGTTGCATTTTCCTAAAACACCGCCATGTCGTATGTTTAATGGAAAGGAAAATAGCTATGAGCACAACACAACCTATCAGAAATAGCAAGGATATCAAGCGGTTTGTCAACTACTACAGCCGCAAGAGCAAGAAACCGAACCTGCGAAATCACGCACTTATTGTATTTGGTCTACATACAGCATTGAGAATAAGCGATATTCTCAGTCTTAAATGGGAAGATATATACCAGTTTGAAAACAAAAGGTATGTACCGCATCTGCTTGTATACGAGAAAAAGACAGGAAAATCCAGCATGATTGCACTAAGCCCCAAAATCATAGAGGCTTTGGAGGACTATCGTATGCAGAGAAAGCCAAAGCCCCACCACTATGTATTCTCTAAGAGAACCCAGCCTACAAGTCCGCTTTGCCGTACACAGGCATACCGCATTATAAAAAAGGCTGCGGCAGCGACGTTAGATGAAACACATATAAGCTGTCACTCTCTGCGCAAAACCTTCGGGTATCATGCTTGGAAAAAGGGCGCATCCCCTGTTCTTTTGATGGATGTATACAATCATTCATCGTTTGTCATAACTAAGCGTTATCTGGGAATTGAACAGGATGACCGTGATTTGTTATTTGAAAAGATGGATTTTTGAGAAAATATTCTGTAAATAGCCTACGATAAGTTAAATTATACAGACGATAAAAAATTTTAATTTTTTTAAATTAGGGGTTAAGATTTATAAGAAATGTCCGAAATATAGTGTGTAAGAAGAAAATGCAACAATTTATACAAAATGTTGCATTTTTTTAGTTTCAGCACATATACTAATTTAACACAAATACATGAAAAAGACAGCCCCATGTTCAACCTATATCGGTTGAAGCATGAAGCTGTCTTTTTTATAATTTTACAAATATGATTTATCAGTGCAATACGCCGATTACTGTGCGTCGTTCTTCTCCTCAGCCTTATCCTCAACTATCTGGATATGAACCTCGCGAAGCTGCTTCTCGGTAACAGTTGCCGGTGCGCCCATCATAACGTCCTGTGCGTTCTTGTTCATAGGGAACGGAATAATCTCACGGATGCTCTCCTCGCCTGCGATAAGCATTACCATACGGTCAACGCCCGGTGCGATACCTGCGTGTGGCGGTGCTCCGTAGCAGAATGCGTTGTACATTGCCGGGAACTTAGCCTTCACATCCTCCTCGCCGAGACCTACAAGCTTGAATGCCTTAATCATAATCTCAGGATCGTGGTTACGAACTGCGCCCGATGAGAGCTCAACGCCGTTACATACAAGGTCATACTGGTATGCCAAAATATCGAGAGGGTTCATGTTGTCGAGAGCCTCCTCGCCTCCCTGTGGCATTGAGAATGGGTTGTGACAGAACTCAAGCTCGCCTGACTCCTCGCCAATCTCGTACATAGGGAAGTCAACTATCCAGCAGAACTCATAGCACTCCTTCTTCATGTAGCCGTCAAAGCTGTTTCCGATAGTCTTTCTGATAACTCCGGCAGTCTTCTGTGCTGTCTTTAAATCACCTGCTGCAAGTGCAACAAAGTCACCGTTCTTGAGCCCGAGAGCCTTTATGACAGCGTCCTTGTGCTCCTGAACGAACTTTGCGATACCGCCGACAAGCTCGCCGTTCTCATCAATTCTAAAGTAGTAAGCCTTTTGTCCGCTGACAACCTCAACATCTGCACAGAGCTTGTCAATCTGCTTTCTTGTTCCTGTGAAGTTCTCGGCTACGACAGCCTTAACCTTATTTCCTGCAAATGGCGCAAAGCCGCAGTCTGCAAGCACATCTGTCGCGTCCTGAACGATAAGGTTTATACGCAGGTCAGGCTTATCTGTTCCGTACTTGTCCATAGACTCAAGGTAAGGTATTCTCTTAAATGGCGGCTTGGAAGCCTCATTGTATATTCCGTATCTTGCAAAAATAGGTGGAAGAACGTCCTCAAGTATCTCAAACACGTCCTCCTGATTTGCAAATGCCATCTCCATATCGAGCTGGTAGAACTCTCCCGGTGAACGGTCAGCTCTCGCGTCCTCATCTCTAAAACAAGGTGCTATCTGGAAATATCTGTCAAATCCAGATGCCATGAGAAGCTGCTTAAACTGCTGTGGTGCCTGTGGAAGTGCGTAGAACTTGCCCGGATGATTTCTCGCCGGAACAAGGTAATCTCTTGCGCCCTCAGGCGATGAACATGTGAGTATAGGAGTTGTAATCTCCATGAAATCATGTCCAATCATGGCAGCACGAAGGTCTGCTACAATCTTGCTTCTAAGGATAATTCTAGACTTGACATCCGGGTTGCGAAGGTCAAGGTATCTGTACTTGAGTCTTACATTCTCATCGGCATCCTTTGAATGGTTAATCTGGAAAGGAAGCTCGTTGTACTGGCACTTTCCAAGAACCGTAATCTTAGACGGAACAACCTCGATATCTCCTGTAGGTATCTTGCTGTTCTTGGAGCTTCTCTCCCTTACGGTTCCAACTATCTCTATAGTTGACTCGTAGTTTATTCCAGATAACTGCTCCATCTGCTCTTCTGTCTCGGCGACAATCTGCGTCGTGCCGTAGAAATCCCTTAAAATAAGGAAACCAAGGTTCTTGCTGACCTTGCGGAGATTTTCATACCAGCCGACAAGCTTAACCTCTTCGCCGACATTCTCTAGTCTTAACTGACCACAATTATGTGTACGTCCCTGCATGTTTTTTTCCTCTTTGCTATAATTTTACGGGCAAACCAAAATCCGCCCAATATCTTTCGCTATTATAGCATTACTGCAAAATGCCGTCAACATATTCCCCAAATAAAGCTACAGCAATTATAATTCTCACTGCACCTCCCCGTCCTTTATCACAAGTACCCTGTCCGCAAAGTCCGCCATCTGCTGGTCGTGCGTCACCATGATTATTGTCTGTCCGAACATATCGGACGCATTTCTTAGGAGTGTTGCGACCTCCGCGGAGGTCTCCGCGTCGAGATTTCCCGTGGGTTCATCGGCAAGTATCACGGCAGGCTTGTTCACAAGCGCCCTCGCAAGCGACACCCTCTGCTTCTCGCCTCCCGACATCTCAAACGGAAATTTATCCCTGCAATACCCTATCCCAAGCTTTTCCATAATTTCCATCACTTCCTGCCTGTCCTCGTGCCTATTGTCGAGATGTACCGGAAAAATAATATTCTCATATGCTGTGTATTCCGGAAAAAGGTTGTAGTCCTGATACACAAAACCGATATTTCTTCTGCGAAACTCTGAGAGCTGCTTGTCCGAAAGCTTCGTGCTGCCGCCGTATATGTCCACGCCACCGATTTTTACCGTTCCCTCATCCGGCAAATCGAGCGTTCCAAGTATCCTTAAAAGTGTGGATTTTCCCGACCCGCTCTTTCCTATAATCGCCGCGAACTCTCCCCTCTCAAACTCAACGCTGCAATTTTTAAGCGCCCTCACAGGAACTCTTCCCGCGTAAGTCCTCGATATATTCACCGCCTGCAAAACAATGTCCTTAGCCATATTTTCACCCGTCCTCTCCATAATTTACACATATTTTTATTTATATACACGTTATACCTATATTTACAATTTTCATAAAATAAATAAATTTCCCAAAACTTCTCATTATTCTAGTAACCAAAATATTTTTAACTTAGAAAAACCCACCTTTCACATGTTTTTATTATATCGCCCAACACTCCATATCAATCTAATTTGTTCTCATTTGCCTCAGCTCCCTATGCACCATAACCGCGCTCGCAATCACAAACACCGCCACCACCACGGCTATAAAAAGAAGATACCATTCATATTGTAAGTCTAAAAGTTTTATTGGTATCAGCTTTATCTCCGCCTTGGCGCTTGGCTCATACTCAAACCACCTGTTAAGTCTTTTTGACTGCAATGCCGCATAGACAAAATTCTTATTTTTACTATATGTGTCAATGGCTTGTTTTACATATATAAGACCGTACACAATCATAACCACCGGAATGGATAACAGAAGTGATGCGCCCTCCTTCAAAGCTCCGGACACAGCCTGTCTCACGATAAATCCGTCATCCGCACCTACCTGTTTTAGTCGCGACCTCGTCGCTAAAAGTCCAGCCGTCTCATCCTTTAAAATTCCCATTCGTATTATCGCATACATAAAAAATACCGCCATCACAAAGCCGCCATACATAAAAAGCTTATGTGTCAGATTATTATTTTCCTGTTTTACAAGCGTATAGTCAGCCTTATATTTTCCGCCGCCTCTGACTGCTATCGCGGAGAGCTGCTGCGCGATAAACTCTGCATCGCGGTAATCGTCAAAGAAAATCTCCGCCTCCGTGTATTTAAATTCCTTTCCGTCCGCCGCTGCCACTTTTCTGCCGAGCAAATCGGAACCAACTATAGCACATCTGCCATTTCCTTGGTCGATATATTTTACCGCCTGCTCAAAAGGCACAACCGCCGCCACCTCAACATCTATATTTCCCGTCTCGGTCTGAATATGCACTATCGTTCCCGGCGCGACTGTGGCATCCCTGCTTATATCACCCACGACAATAACCTGCTCTCCTCTGCAAAACTTCTCATAATCCGCACCACTCCACTTAATATTTGCCGAAAAATCTTTCCAAAGACGCGCCGTGTTATTGTAATACACCTCACCAAAAATTCTCCCATATATATCATCATAATTGTATCTTCCCTCATTTGTGAACATATCGACAAGCTCATTATAAATTTCAGAGTTTTCCATGCCATCCCACGACAGCTTATGTATTGACTGCTCGGAAATATAATCAACCCTCTCTATGCCATCGACAACCCCAATGCTCTTTATCGCCGTGTCCGTAAGACCATTATCCATAACTTTAAACACGGTATCCTTCCCACTCACAATATTGTTTTCCTCGTACTGAATTTCATAGCGGTACTCATGCGGCATCTCAATCACAAAATCCTTGCACACACTTTTGACCCTGCCATAATAATTCACATCCTCAAAAGTCTTTGTGATATTGTACAAAACCATGCTGCACACTGCAACTGCGACCACCCTTATAAGCACTGTTCTTGCGGGATGTATTTCGTTTATTCTTTTTGCTGTGTAAGACGGTGTTATAAGCCTGCGCCCGCTCATTTTAACCGCCTTTTTTCTGAGCCTGTCAGCCTTTCTCGCGCTCATCTTCTCCCCACCGTCAGTTATTCGCCTGCGCATCAATGTGCTCTGTGAAACCAGAAGCGACACAAACATTGTGATAAAAACCGCTCCCAGTATTTTAAACAGCACTTTGACATCAAAAGTGAAAAAATATCCTATATCCTCCCTCACGCCTATAAAAAGCTCGACCACCGCACATATTATATATGCCGCGGCAATTCCAAATGCCCCAGCCGGAACTATGGTGAGCACACTCTCCTGCATCGAAAAAGCCCTTATCTGCCACTTTGTAGCGCCTATGCATCTCATGCGGTAATAATAATTTTTTCTTCTCTTATTTTCCTGAATTATTATGTATGCCATCGCGCAGCACCCGATTACCATCACGGACGCAACTACCCACACATTTGTTATCTCGCTGTCCCACAAAACCGCCTCATACACATTTGAATTGTAATGCAACGTGTCATCGCCTGTTAAAAGCGCATTTGTAAATTCCGTGTCAACATTTGCATACTCACTCTTTAACCCATAAAAACCAAGGTGCATTTTCTGTGCGTCAAGCTTATCAAAATCCCCGGCAGATATAATTACCGACGGCATACCCTCGCCCGTATTCCACATGTCCAAATAATTATACAGTATACCTGTAACCACATAACTCTCGGTGTGGTAAACCTGCTCCATCTTGTCCCGCCGCAACTGGCTGTGGCTGTAATATTTTCCATAATTTATCTCAATCTGCTGACCAAGCTCATACGAAAGCCCAAGCCTTTCAAGCGCGCCAAGCGTCAACGCTATATCCCCATCATTTTCCGGCATACGCCCGTCAAATATCCTCACACGCCCTATGTCTGACATATTTTCGGGCAACGTTCCGACAAAAAGCCCCGTATCATTGTCGTAGGCATCCCCGCTGTCCTCATAATACACATGCACTCCACCAAGAACCTCCCCAAGCTTTTCAACATAAGGATGTAACGACTTTGGGGTCTCAAAAAATATTCCCTTTTCAAGTATCCAGTTTCCGCACAGCCTTATATTTCTCCGGTTCTCATATTCCCTCATCTGACCGTTGTACAACAAAAATGCGGCGAGAAAAAAGCTCACAAGAAATACAATAGCCGATACCCTTATAAGCTCCTTTTTACGCCGCCGTCTGCCAATTCTAATCAAGTCCATGTCACATGCTCCTTTCTTTTCTAATTGTGTTGGTAATTGCGAAACGTGAGATTTAAACTGAACAGTTGTAAAATTTTACCAGCACACCACCACACTTTTTGAACGCCTAATAATTCGCTTTGTGAACTAATATTCAACGTCTATATTTTAACCGCTTATATGCCGCTACGCTTTCAATGAGTGCAATAGTTCGACGTTTCACAATCCCTCATCCGTATATTTGGAGCATACACCTCATACCTTACAGGACTCTTACAGATTAACTTATTTTTACTTTTTCCTTCGCACTGTATCTTGGAATACTGACCCTTATAGTGCATCCATTTCCATTATCATTGTTATCATTTGCATGTACCACAATATCCCCTCCATGGGCTTTAACAACCATGTACGCAAGGTTGAGCCCAATTCCGGTGCTGTCCTTTCGCGGGCTTTCACCGGTATAATAGCGGTCAAACATTCGCGTTATATCGCTTTTGTTTACACCAGGTCCCTCATCTTTTATATCAAGGCTTATTTTTTCGCGCTCACAAGTGCCACGCAACACCACTTTGCCGTACTCCAGACCATTCACCACAATATTTTTTACCGCCTGATAAAGCCACTCCTCATCCGCGTCTATCACACAGGACGGAACATTTTCCACAATAAGTCCATCATTTTCAAGCTCCAATCTGTCCACAAGCGAGGCTATATCCATCCTCTTTTTGTTTAAATGAAGCTTTCCCACACGAAGTCTTGCAGAATTTAAAAGCTGCATCAAAAGCTCCTTCATGTGCTCTATATTGTCCATGCACTTTTCCTTTAACCGTTCATCGTGCGCCATGTCCTCACCATCAATAAGCTCCAAATTTACCATCACGGCGGCGAGCGGTGTTTTAAGCTGATGCGCCACATTTTCCATGAAAATCTGAATATCCTGCTCCCTACAATCATAATATTTCTCTTTAGCCTTTGCCTCCGCCATAATCCTGTCAATCAAATGCTCGTTCTCAATGTCCGCCATATTCTGTTTTTTTGCCCTGACAACCGCACAGCACACTATGCCGCACACAAAGAATAACATCACAACACCAAAACCGATTACAGCCAAATATACTTTGTTTACCTTATCCCACAACTCAAACGCACCCGCCGTGTAGCCGAGATTTTTTGCGGCTTCAAGTCCATATTCCGTCTTGTCCTCCGACATAAACATTCCCCTTAAAAGTTTCTCCGCCACCGCCGCATCCTGCTCATACACAATTCCAACCATATTCTGCATTTGGCGCGTAAAAAAATTCAACATAAAAAACATGCAGCCAAGAGCCACCGCCCCCATGCAGCATGCAAGCATAATTATTATGATATTATATGCGTTCAATTTATTATTCACGCTAATCCTCCATGTCACTGCTTTGTGATATCCCCACGCTCATTCCATCTGTACCCAATTCCTCTCACAGTCTCTATATACTCCCTGTCATTCCACCCACCAAGCTTTTTCCTGAGACGGCTTATCTCAACCGACAGCGTGTTGTCGTCCACAAAATCACCGTCAATGTCCCACATAAGCTCAAGAAGTCTTTCCCTCGGTATCAAAATACCCGGATTTTCCATAAAACAGCCCAGAAGCTTTAACTCATTTCTCCTAAGCTCCAACTCTTTGCCGCCCTTAAAAATCCGCCCCGCCGCCTTGTCATAAGACAAATCTCCAACATTGTACATAACGCTGCTCTTATGGTAACGATTTAGATGAGCCCCAACACGCGCCATAAGCTCTCTCTTTCTGAACGGCTTTCCGAGGTAGTCATTTCCGCCCAGCTCAAGCCCTTTTACAACGCTGTCCTCATCGTCAAGCGCGGTCAAAAATATAATCGGAGCCTCACTTTTTAACTCCTCCCGTATATACTTGCACAGCTCAAAACCACTCCCATCGGGGAGCATCACATCGAGCAAGTACAGCTCTACGCCGCCATCCGGTGCATACCTTTTCGCCTGTGCAACGCTCTCACAAGCCTCCACCGTATAACCTTCTTTGACAAGAAGCTCAACTAAACCTTCCCTTATATCCTTCTCATCCTCGACTATGAGGATGTGACCCTTTCCCATACATAACCTCCGCTTTTTGCAGCACGCCCATCAAATACTAATCTTCATAATGTCCTTTACACGCAATAATCCATAACTTTTTTATTCATCCACCTCAATTAAATCATGTTCCTGACCTTTACCAGACTCCAATTGTGCAATTCCCCTGTCAATCATGGCAAGATACTCATTATTTCTAGCCGCCTTTTCCAACTGATTATATTTATCAAGGCTCATTAAAACAATGTTTTTTTCATTTTTCCTAGTGATGATAACTGTTTCCTGAAAGTCAGAAGCTTTATCACAATATTCTTTTAACTTGTTTCTAATTGTTGAATAATTTACTGCTAACATATTCTACACCTCATTTCCAAATTGTTCGATTTATTGTACCATTTTCTGTACAATAATTCTACCATATTATTATGCTGTAATCAATGAAAATGATACAAAAATATGTTTTACATAATTAAAAATAAATTACTTATAAAGCAAAAGTCACAGCAATTTCGCGAAGACTGACGATAAACCGCAAAATTGCCATGACCTTATTTTCACTTTACTATATACCCTATTTTCGTTTTACTGTATATCTGTATAAAAATCTATGACCACCATCATTATGTCACAATCGACAAGCGACCATCACAAATGCCGCAAATTTTTTCTGTAATATCTCAACTCATCTTCATCGACCTCCGAGATAATACGGTCAAGTACTTTCAACAATTCATTTTTTTGTTCCGGCAAATGACCTTGAAGCTGAAAAAGATAGGAGAAATCTCCGAGAGCTCTCTCACAAAACAGCTCAGGGAATTGGAAAATGATGGCTTTATCCACCGCCAAGACTTCTGTGAAGTTCCGCCGAGAGTTGAATATACACTGACCAATCTCGGTCAAAGCTTTTTACCAGTCCTCGACTGCATGAAATCATGGGGTGATGAAAATTTACCTCTATAAAAAACAATATAATTTCAATATTATTCTGCATTATCACAATATATTTCTATTGCATCCGCTACGAAAATTGCTGTACCTTTTTCACCATAAGCATCAATATTCGTGGTAATCTCTCCACCTCCTGAATACATTTTCCCTAATCCATGCAAAATCTTATTTGTGCAAGTATATAAGTTTTCTGTAATATAATCCTGTATTCTCTTTACAAGTTTCTGTGCATCATCAGATGCTGGATTCATATTCTTCAGTTCTCCAGCTTCTTTAAAAAGAAGCATAAATCTATCTGCCAGGATTTTCTCATCTTCCTCAGTTCGATTCTTTTGCTTTTCTTCCATCTCCTTATATTCTGGTGTATTACCATATAATTCCTTTGCCTGTCTGGAATATTCATCCAACCTGCTTCTATCAAAAGCCTTAAAATCCATATGTTTCACTCCTAATAATTTTATTCCAAGTGCAAAGTTCATCAAGTTCTCAATATGTTCCTTCTTAAGCATAAGCAGTTCTATTTGTTGTTCTAAAGCCTTGCTTCTGTCAAAATCAGGACTATTAACAATCGCCTTAATGTCTTTAAGGGGAAACTCCAATTCCCGAAACAGCAGAATGTGTTGAAGGCGCTCCAGATCCGCATCGTCATACAATCTGTAGCCTGCATCGGTATATCCCGTCGGATGTAAAAGACCAATCTTGTCATAATATTGTAGAGTGCGTATACTCACTCCGGCAAGCTTACTCACTTCATGCACTGTCATCATCATTATTTCCTCCCTTAACTTGGTGACTTCAGCATAAACTATTACGCAACGTCGGAGTCAATACTTTTTTCAAAATATTTTTGTACATCTAAAAATATGAATTTATTACACTTAAAAAAGTGGAATTTCACCATCATAGTTTTCAGCCTTTTCTAATAGCGGTCCTTTAGCTCCCATCGTAAATGCGATGTCGCTGCTACGGATAGAGAGCAGCTCCATTCCAGGTTTTATCTTCAAAAAATCCATCATTTTTTTCGTAAGAAGAATTTGTCCCTCCTGTGAAATCGCTGTCTAGCAGTAAGAACGCCCTTTGTATTTAATAAATTCACCAGACTCTGCTGATTAGTCAAGTAACATTGGCATATCGTCCAAAATATGACCAAGTTTTGACGGATGTAAAAGACTTTTTCGAGTAACACAGAAACCACCTGTAATCTTACTTCAGGTAAAAAGATATACTTTTCCTTCATCTGTAATATGATATCCTTCCATTGCCTGCGGTGGAATTTGTAATGTTCCGTCTGTCCGAATGAGTGACTTCCCGAAAATAAATTTTCTGCCCTTATTCATTTGTGGCATAAAAATACCTCCCAAAACTCCGATTGTTCTAATCATTCTCAGTTACACCTTCTTGCCCTTCGGACAAGAAGTATCCCTCGCTCAAAGAGCTCGGTCAATTTCGATTTATTGATTTTCTTCCAACCATTGATTATATGTTATTTTTTCAAACAACTTATGTACTTTTGTACATAGAAATTCTTCACATTCTCCAAAAAATCAATGTTATGACTGACACCATATTATTGTCCTATATTTTACTACGAATGCTGCTGATATTCCACTTATATTTTTATTGATTATTTAAGGCGGACTGCCAATTCTCAGCAATCCGCCTGTATAACTACCACACCTCTAAACTGTCAAATCAGGTTTTATAAGGAATTTTCCACCTATTGCACGCTTGCATTATACAAGCCCCTAAAATAAGAATCCGTATGTAACAGTTCCTCAAAAGTCCCTTGCCCGACAATCTTCCCTTCTCGAAAGAGAACAATTCTGTCAAAACCTGAAATGGAATTTAATCTATGTGCAACTGCAATGACCGTTTTATCTTTCAATTTTTGCATAACCGATTTCATCACATTCTCTTCCGTTAAGTTATCCATTGCGGATGTCGCTTCATCCAAAATGACAAGCTCAGAGTTCTCAAACCACAAACGTGCTAATGCAAGTCTTTGTTTTTCTCCACCCGATAAGCAGGTACCTTTCTCACCGATTTCAGCATCCAAACCTTCCTCAAGATTCTCGACCAAATGCGATAACTGCACCTCATTCAATGCGTCCAGCATTTGCTCCTTCGGCACATCTTTGTCGAATACCAGATTTTCCATTATCGTTCCGTCAAAAACAGGGGCATCCTGCGATATATAACTTACTCTGTCATACAAATTATTAAGACAAATTCCACTTAATTCCATGTCTCCCAAGCGGATTTCTCCCTGATTGTATTTCAACAGCCCCAATAATATTTTAATCAAGGTCGATTTTCCGGAACCGCTTTCTCCCACAAAAGCTATCTTTTCTCCTTTTTTTATTGACAGGCTCAAATCATCAATAATTTTTCTTTCCTCATATCGGAACGATAAATTTTTTATCGATATTTGACCAACATCGGTATTTATTGCGTTGCCGTTTTTTAATTGATTATCGTCATTTAAATCCAGAAATTCTTCAAATCTCTTATAAGACGCTTTATCCAATTTATATTGAACATAAAGTACATTAAAAACAGCAATGGGCGTATACGCATTTTCAATCAGTGTAATCAGCGCAACCACAGAACCCACCGTAATGTTTTGCGCTTTCCATGCGTAAAAAAGAATACCAATATCCAGCATTGCCACAAGCAGCGCAAATATCGTAAAAAATGCCTCATGAATCATATTCATTTTTACTTTTGATGAGACAATATCTTCTTTGGCATTACGGGTTTTCTTTATCTCGCCTGGAAACTGTCTGCTCATACGGAATACCAGCATCTCCATAAAACCTCTGACCAGATAATGATTCAACAATTCTTCACTGTCCAAAATTTTTTCTTTTATTTTGTACAAAAATTTCAGGAGGATGTTGGTTATTATAAAAATAAGCATATAGCCTGCAAACAACACATAGGTAACATTTTTATCAATTTTCCAAATAAAGTATACACTGAAAACAACGGTAGGAATCAGGCTGCGAATCAAACATAACCAGAAATCAAATACCACGTTTCTTCCTGCCGATGAACCGTTTTCAATCCTTTGAACAAGTTTTCCGGTGCCTATTTTCTGATACTCCGTGTAATCAACCGTACTTATTTTTCTAAGTGACAAAAGCTTAAAATCCAGATAAATACCCTGTTCCAATTTCTTTTCAGGATAATTATCCAGATAATTCATACAGTAGTTTACCAACAAAATAAATCCGTACGTTACAACTCCCTCAAATGCAAGTGTTCCATTAGCTAACCCATCAATGACCTTTTGGAAATAGTCAGCCTTGTAATTAGCCATAAACGCATTAAATACACCTAGCCCTATGTAGACTAATACCCATATTCTGTTTTTCTTTAATACTTCTTTTATATAGCGCATAACTGTACTCCTTTATACATTGTATTTCAAGCATTAGGACAGTACAGTCAACGACTGCCAGCAAGTTTCTCTTAACCTCAGCACAATCTGCTAACAGTTTACATTAACTGTACTGAGTAGTTGTCTCGGATAAATTTCATATCGGTCTCACCTCTTTTCAATAAAATATTTTTTTATCACATTAAGTTCCATTTAAGAACTTCTTTTTCAATATGCTCTATTATCAGAAATTACATTGCAATAATAGACGCTAATACTTTCAAAGTCTAACCTCATACCAAATATAAGCTTATTATACACTATGCGTGAATAAAAGTATACCTTATATTATTTACACTACAAAAAAGCACTCATACCTTACAGCATAAGTGCTATTAATACACATGATTGTGTTTTTATAAATTGAATCTTTATATACTTGTGCGCACGCTTCTTGACAGCGCCCATCTGTTCCACTTCCCGTGGATAAGACTATAATTTCTGCATTTTAAAATCTGAAACAAACTCACACATTATTTGCTCAAACAAATTAACATCGACATAATACAAGCCTTTTGGATTAACAAAACATACTTCTTCATACAAATCCGTGTTATCCCATTCAATCTCTATCTTATTCCCCACTCTCCTAAAGAAAACTTCCGCTAAAAATGAACCGCCATTATTAGAATACCACGAATGACAAAAATACCAGTCCTGTCTCTTTTCAAACCACTTATCAAATTCATCAATGTCATCCGAATCAAAATCTCCACTTTTATTATAAAAATCAATAGAGCTGTTTGCCTTTATTGGCAATGGAAATTCATCTTCTTTCAATATATTTGATATGTTATTATCCAACCACTCTACGATATATGATAAATCCCATCTACATTGTTTCACGATATTATTTTTGAAAGAACAGCATACCGGTGTATTATACACCCACATCTCAAAACAGCCATCCTCCATACCAAGAATTTCATATTCTACTGCAAATATTTCCCTTTCCCCAAAGCTCTTCATGTTTTCTACTTTCCATAAATTTTCATGCTTTCAATAAACTTAAACTCAATGCAACAGACTACATTTTATTTAATAATTTGTATTTCAATTCGTTATCACCCAAGTCATAATATTAACGAAACCATAAACAAATCATAGCCAATCCAAATCCAGCTCTAAACATTCTTCTATATTTTCTAACACTTCATCCCCTTTTTGACTGCCCAAATACAGCTCTTCGTCCTCCTTCAGATAACATCCGAGAATATCATCACCATACACTGATAACATATTACAGCCTTGAACATACTTTTTTTCATTGGTGAATAATTTCAATTTATCTCCAATTAAATTATCCAGCTCCGTCTGTGAAATATGTACTTTAGCCACTGATTCCATTGAATTAATTAACTGCCAACATGCAATGTTAAAGAAAAAACCTTCGGGAAATACAAAGCCTTCTGAATACCATTTTTTCATGCTGTAATAATACCATGATATAGATTGATAATCACTTGATAATCGTTTTAATTCAATACCTAATCTGCCCATTCCTTCATGCTTTTCCCCAAAGGTCAATGCGCCATTTTCTATTCTGATTTCACTTAAATCATCAAAAATATAAAACGAACTCATAACTTCTTTGTCATTTCCAAAATGCCTGTAAAACTCTTTCATTGCATCTGGAAATATTAAACCCAATTCTTTTTGCTTTTCATCGATAACTTCCGGCTTTATTTCATCAGTGAGATTTTGCCTATAAGTATCTAACATTTCATACAATTTTTTCATCATAATTCCTCATTATTAACTATATTTCTTATCATTATCCCAAGACCGACATTGCGCTTTCTCTCAATTTAAATTTATATCCGACAAAATCATAACATATAGATAATAATTGTCAATCATTTATATATATCCATATCCAAAACTAACGCACTCCTGATTTCTGATTTGATATATCAAAAATTATACTTTTTCAAGATATAATTAATTTATTTACTATTCCAGAAAAAATTTAAAAATTATCTATAAAAAACGCATTGTCTCCCAGCACCAAATGCCATGAAAACAATGCGTTTTACATATTTGAAAATATATTATTCTGTTTTGATTTAGGATATTCTTTTTGAATACGCTTCCACAGATACACTTATATATGCACTGTGCCGCGCTCCTTAGCGTCGTCTAATCTATGTCCACATATTATTTTTCCAGTAGCTCCCCGACATTATAACGCAGTCCACTCCGAGGATTATAAGATACACTCCGATGAGCACCGATGCGGATATGAACGCAAATCTCGGCGAGAATATCATCATCACACCCATTATTATTCCGATTACATTGAGTACAAGTGAAAAGATGTAATATTTTTTTCCAGCACCAAGCTTTATCAGCGGCAGATGCGAAATTCTTGCTATGCTGTGCGCGATAAACCATATCGGTATGAGCAAAATTATCACAAGCCGTCCTGCATTCGGGTACATCAAAAGCATTGTTCCGGCGAGAACACTCATCACCCCCGACACAAGCGCAAGTGCCGGACCAAACCCCGTATATTTTTCCATCTTAACATAAAAGATTATGTCCGCGATACCTGTGACAATAGCCATCACTCCATATATGATTGAGAAGCCCCAAAATGCACCTGTTGGAAACACAAGCGTTATTATTCCGAGGACGATGAGCAGTATTCCTTCCACAAGCTCGAGCCATCTGCAACGCGAATATTTTCTCATGCCTGCTCACCTGCCTTTCCAACAGCAGCAACATGTTGTTCATTATCTCCTATATCCGAATTAGAGACTGTCGATACGTTTTTCTTATCCGAAACTTCATCTAACACAGTCACCCCTGTTTTTTTTGCCGCATCTTCTGAATTTTGAATATCTGAGGAAATTGCAGCATTCTTTCCATTGTTCAGAATATTCATAAATTCTTCGCCCGTGATTGTCTCCTTCTCGTATAGATACATTGCAAGCTCGTCAAGCTTTGCCCTGTTATCCCGAAGAAGCTTTCTCGCCTTCTCATGCTGTCGTTTTACAAGCTCGACAACCTTTCTGTCAATCTCCTTCTGCGTGTCGGCGGAGCAGCTAAGAGATGTGTCGCCTCCGAGGTACTGGTTCGTCACTGTCTCCATTGCAACCATGTCGAACTCCTCGGTCATTCCGTATCTGGTAATCATAGCGCGCGCAAGCTTTGTCGCCTGCTCGATATCATTTGACGCGCCCGTTGTAATCTCATTAAACACAACCTCCTCGGCGGCACGTCCACCTGTAAAGGTAGCAATCTTGTTCTCAATCTCCTTCTTGTTCATAAGATACTTGTCACCCTGCTCAACCTGCATGGTGTAGCCGAGCGCTCCCGATGTACGCGGGATAATGGTAATCTTCTGAACCGGAGCGGAATTGGTCTGCAACGCTGCCACAAGCGCATGGCCAATCTCATGGTAGGACACAATCTTTCTCTCCTCGTCCGAGAGAACAGCGTTCTTTTTCTGATAGCCCGCGATGACTACCTCAATGCTCTCCTCAAGGTCAGCCTGCGTCACAACGGTTCGATTGTTTCTTACGGTTCTTAAAGCCGCCTCATTTATAATATTTGCAAGCTCCGCGCCGGATGCGCCCGATGCCATACGCGCTATTGTGTGAAAATCCACATCGTCAGAGAGCTTAATCTTTCTTGCGTGAACCTTTAATATCGCTTCACGTCCTGCAAGGTCAGGTAGCTCAACCGGTACACGTCTGTCAAAACGTCCCGGTCTTGTGAGTGCCGGGTCAAGTGACTCTGGGCGGTTAGTTGCGGCTAATATGATTACTCCGTTATTTCCCTCAAATCCGTCCATCTCTGTAAGGAGCTGGTTTAAGGTCTGCTCACGCTCATCATTTCCGCCTAACTGTCCATCTCTTTTTTTACCTATGGCATCAATCTCATCTATAAAAACTATACAAGGTGCTTTCTCCTTCGCCTGACTGAAAAGGTCACGAACCTTCGACGCTCCCATTCCTACGAACATCTCGACAAACTCTGAACCTGAGATAGAGAAGAACGGAACGCCAGCCTCGCCTGCAACAGCCTTTGCAAGCATTGTCTTACCTGTTCCCGGAGGGCCTACAAGCAAAAGACCTTTCGGCATTGATGCACCGACATCTGTATATTTTGACGGGTTGTGAAGATAATCGACTATCTCGGCGAGGTTTTCCTTCGCCTCATCCTCACCCGCAACATCGGAAAAATGTATGCCCTCTGTCGACTGCACATAAATCTTTGCGTTGCTCTTTCCCATGCCAAATGCCATGGAATTTTTTCCGCCGCCCATCTGCTGCATGAGCTTTCTAGACATGTACTGACCAAGAGCTATAAAAATGACAAGCGGCAAAACACCTGTGACAAGAAAACTTATTATAGGTGATGTTGTCTTTTCAATTTCCCCTGTAAATGTTGCACCTGAATTGTACAGACGCTCGGTGAGATTAGGGTCATTCATCGTCACTGTCTTGTAGATGGCAGTATTATCCTTGTCGGTAAACACAATCTCCGAGTTGCCAACCTCGACCTGACCTACATTTTTTTCCTCAATCATCTTCATAAATGTGCCATAGTCAACCTCTGTAACCTGCTTTTCCATGAGAAGTGGGGATACAATGAGATTAAACAAAACTATAAGCAACAAAACTATGCCGTAGTAGAATATCAGCGGCTTTTTGGGTGATTTGATTTCCTTCATACCTTGTCCTCCTGATGTAAAATAGTGACTTTTGTTCATTTATAATAAATATTATATCACCCAAACCATTAACATTCTACAGAGGAAGATTAAGGTTTTATAACCTAATTATTAAAAATTCTTATCCCCATGTAATCCTAGAAAAATCTTCCTTTTATTATTTCATAATTCTCATAAGTCATAAGCGCCGTTTCCGTCGTGTCCTTAAAGCCCACCGTGTAAGTCCATCTGCCATACTGCGTGAGTCTGGCTATGTCGGAAATGTTTATTATGTATGAGCGATGGCTCCGCATAAACCTGTCTTTTGGGAGCTTGTCCGCAAGCTCAATGAGCGAAATATTCATGCGGTAAATCTCATTTTTTGTCACAATCCTTGTCACACCGTTCATCCGCTCGGCAAAAATAATATCCTCTATATCCACAAAGACTATCTCGTCGCGCCCTCTCACCGCAAGTCTGCTGAGCTGGACATCGTGCGAGGCGGTCATGGCATTATCACTTGTCTCATTGTACTTTTGTTCGCCGTCATTTGGCGTATCGCCTTTTACTAAATCATCATTTTTGTGTCCGCCGTGAGTTTTCAATTCGATATCCTTGATTTTTCCGAGAGTTCTCGCAATGCGCTCCATATTGAACGGCTTGACAATATAGTCAAACGCATATATCTCAAAGGCATCCGCCATATATTCGCTGTGGGCTGTCGCAAACACAATTTTCACATCGGACGCGATATCACAGAGACGGCGCGCACAGTAAAGCCCGCTCTCCCCATTCAAATCAATATCCACAAATACAACCTTCGCATGTGACTTTTCAAACAACTCCAACGCCTCATCAGGATTAGCCGCCTGCGCCGTGACTACAAAGCCCTCCACGCGCTCAACCATCTTTTTTAAAAGTTTCCTGATTATTTCATCATCCTCAACAAGCATAACCTCAATCATCAGCTACTCTAAATCCTCTTCTTTCCCGCTCTTTGCCTTGGCATACTGCATGACACCATTGCCTATACTCTGCTTCATGTCGGTGTCGGCGAGCACATTTTTCATCTGGTAATAGTCAAAAACGCCAAGTTTGCCGCTGTTTAAAGCGTTGGCTATAGCCTGCGGTATCATCGCCTCAGCCTTTACAACCTCCGCCCTCATCTCCTGCTCGAGTGCAACCGCCATTGCTCTTCTCTCCTCTGCCTTAGCTTGTGCAATATTCTTGTCAGCCTCCGCCTGTAAGCTTTGAAGCTGTGCCCCGATATTTCTTCCTATATCTATGTCTGCAATGTCTATTGATATAATCTCATAAGCTGTCTCCGCGTCAAGTCCTTTATCCAACACAACCTTTGAAATATCATCCGGATTTTCGAGCACAGATTTATGTGAAGCCGATGAGCCAACCGTGGTCACAATTCCCTCTCCAATTCTTGCGAGCACCGTCGCCTCCCCTGCGCCTCCGATAAGTCTGTCTATGTTGGTTCTCACCGTTACTCTCGCCTTTACAAGAAGCTCAATGCCATCCTGCGCCATCGCCGACACAAGTGCTGTCTCGATTACCTTTGGTGTCACGCTCATCTTGACCGCCTCAAAGACATCACGCCCCGCAAGGTCTATCGCCGAGGCTCTCTCAAAACTCATCTCAATACCGGCTCTCTCCGCCGCTATAAGTGCATTTACAACGCTGTCGACATTTCCTCCTGCTAAATAATGTGCCTCAAGCTGATTTACAGTGACCTTTATCCCCGCCTTAGTCGCCTTTATAAGCGGAAATACAATTCTTGCCGGCTTTACACGCCTGAGTTTCATTCCGACGAGATTGAACACTCCTATCCTCGCCCCCGCTGCAACCGCTGAAATCCACAGCCCAACCGGAACAAAAGCCAGAAATAAAGCCACCAACAGTACCACAACTCCCAAAATCACCAACTTAACAACCATGTCTATTTTCCTCCTTGAAGTATTATTTAATAATTGAAAAATTCAAATTTATCATTGAAAAATTGTATAATAAAGCAAAATTTCACAACATTCTGTATTTGTATACATAGCCTTATAGCATTTTCATAAATTACTACATATAGCAGTTTCTATCGCTTAGAATATTGTTTTACATTAAAAACTACATTAATTTTTATAATTGTTATAAGTATGTATTAAATCATTTTTACAAGCAGCGTATTATCCTTCTGCCCTATAATTTTTATCCTGCTGCCGTGTTGAATATATTTTCCGTCATATACCCTAACAGCCAGTTCCACCCCCTCAAACATTCCCTTGCCAAACGGTCTCAAATCGGTGATTGCCATTCCCTCTTTGCCTATCAGACAGCCAAGGTCATCATCGTCAATGTACTCAGACATATTTGTCATCTCGTCGTTTAAAACAATCGGCGATGATTTCCTCGGCAGATGCATAATCAGCATAACAATCGTCATCATCACAGCAAGAATGACAACAACTATGATGGTGTTCATAATGCCCTGCTCAATGCTCTTTGAAGTCATAATAACCCCCGCTACAAGGCAAATCATGCCGCTTATTCCCGGCAGCCCAAAACCGGGCACACACATCTCGACACCTGCAAGGACAAAGCCCGCAATCAGAAGTATCAAGCCTATTGTGGTAATCGTATCCATATAATACCTCCTTTCCTCTCTTACTTAGGTATGCCAACTTTAAAAGAAGTCCTCCCATCTATCTGATTACAATCAATACTCCCGCCGTATTTTGTCACAAGCTTTGACACTATATACAGCCCCATTCCGTGTCCGTCATCCTTCTTGGTTGTAAAACCCGGAAGAAACATTTTGCCTCTTATTCCCTCCGAAATTCCATTCCCCGTGTCGGACACCTCTATAAGATAGCTCTCCTTAGTCTCCGTTATGTCGAGCAGCACATCCCTTTTTGAAAGCCCTTCCTCGCTGACAGCCCTGAACGCATTGTCTATAAGATTTCCCAAAATCCTGCAAAGCTCCCAGTCCTTAAGTGCAATTTCCTTGAGATTTGATTTTATCTCGGGATAAAAATTAATTTTTGCGCTCTCCGCCTCGGCACTCTTTGCCATAATCAGCGCGTTAACCGCCGGAATGGATGTTTTTAGCGCCTTGCTCGTCCTCAAAATATCCTTGTATATTGGCTCTAAAAACTCTTTCAGCTCATCATATTCACCGAGCTCCGCCATGCCGTACACTATCTGCATCTGGTTGAGCGCATCATGTCTTGCCGCCCTCAGCTTCATATTCATCTGTGACAACTGCTCCGCGCGCTCCGTCATTTCCACCTGAACAATCTGCATCTTTCTTATCACGGCGACCAGAGCAATCACACATCCTACAAGCAAAACCACCACAATAAGGCAAAAAACCAAGCTTCTCTTCATAAAAAATCCTTTCATATGTCACAGTCAGAACCCCAGTCCATTTACGACTTGAGCAGAACCCTGTAAATTATTTAGGCATTTACAAAACAAAAATTTGTGGCTGAACATTCATGCAACTATCTGTTTTCCCTGCTGCACCATGAATATGCCTCCTCCATATAATTTTTCCAATCCTCGACAAGCTCCTCGTAGGTCTTATCCGTAAATGTCGTAAGGTCGTGATTGTCACACACATAATCAATAATCTTTCGCTCACCATAGGTATCACAAAGATAGTAGATAAATGACGCGCCCGACCCATAGCTGTAATAGGGGTCATAATGCTGTCCAAAATATATAATAAGATTGTCAACATCCCTATAATCTGTCTCCATATCTATAGGACGTGAGTTTCTGTCAATCAGTTCATTAAAAAAGCTCCATTTTTCATCATTTTGTGCCACATTGTTATAGTACAACGTGAGAAAATCATAAGCATAATAATCGTACCTCGAGTCAAATGCCCTTGCCCAGCCTTCCACAGCCCAGAAGTCGGGAAGTGATGTCGGCATACACAACGCATGTATATATTCATGCATCAGCGATGACACATTTGCAATGTAAATTTTACTTTTAGCGCCTTTTAAGCTGGTATAAGACTCCTTGGCATTTAACATCACCGCAGGTATATCCATAACGTCGCTGTCAAGCTTAAACAATTCCTTATACTGGCGCATCTGTTTTGTATTAATCTCATAAAACTTTTTCGTCTCGGCGTAATCCTCATGCAGAAAATTTTCTGTTACAAGCGGATTTCTGTCATAGATTACATCCTGCCAGTCTCTTTTCATGTGGAAATTTACATATCCATTGTATGCTATATATTGGTAGCTGTATCCGCCGTAAGTATACAAAACCTCGGACAATGGCTCGGAAAGCATCAGCCCGTTATCGTTATACCACTTTTCCAATTCCCCATTAAACTCACCACATGTCTGCAAGTTTCCGCTCTTTTGTAACAATTCACGAAATGCCTGCTCACCGTTCTTTTCTATATATTCGCGCACAAACGCATCCGAAACCGCATTTGCCTCCCGTTTCTCATCCTCCGTCACGAAATCATCATCAAAGCACAGCAAATTCAAATCATAGCAGTTATATTCAGCGTTGAATACAGGATTTTCATAATTCAATTCATTTTCTGATTTGCCATGCTGATTATCTTTATTATCCACCTCACCAATTTCTGTGTCATCTTCTCCATGATAATTATCTTCATTATCCATCTCTGTGTCATCTTTCATATCTTCAATGACATTAATATTATTTTGTTGATATCCGATAACTACACTTTTCAATATATCTGCAACATCGTCACACAGATAATCCGCATATCCATGTGCCGCGCCGTAATTAACATATTTTCCATATACCGCCAAAATAAGACCGGCGACATAATCCGGGCTGTCCCAATCTGAGCCGTATGCCAAAAAAACATTTTTACCGCTTTTCTCATCAATATAATACGAATTATTAGCCGCCTCTTCCGTATAGATATATATGTCAAGCTCCCCGTCAAAGCCTATTCTGCCAAGTATAATCTCCGTCGCTTCAATACACGCCGCGCGCTCCTCATCAGATATCTCGGTCTGAAAACCATATTTTCTGTTTCCAACGCTTGTCATATCCATTTTGGTCGCGACGGAATAAATTCTAAAATCATCGGGATATGTAAAGTAGGAAGAATTATACTCAAGTCCACTGTAGTCCTGCTTCTCCCATGTAAATTCCGTCATGGTTTCTTTTGTCAATGTCTCTGTGCCATTATCAATTTTCCCTTGACATGCCGTCAGCAACAGTGCTGCAAAAACGGCTGATATTATTTTTACTTTTTTCCAATTCCCCGTATATTTTTTTAATTTCTTTTTCCTGTAAATTCTCATGTACAATTCGCCCCTCCCAATAAGAACACTGCTTGCAATCCGCTTTCGCTCCTTTATTTAAATACTACCACAAAAAAATAATATTATAAGGCAAAACCTCCGAATTATACATTTTCTCCATTAAATTGACAGCTTGAAACCAAAAACAACTGTAAAATACGGAAATATAAATCCATGCAAACCTACAATGTATCTAAAAGAAACTCAAAGAAAAATTTATTCAAAGTCTGAGAAAACTCTTGAATTTTCAGATATAAGATGCTAATATTTAGATAAACAGAAAGCACCCACTCCAAAGGTGGATGCTCCGAGTTTAGGTCAAAGAAATGTCCTTACGGACACCGCCTATCCTGTTTGCAGACAGGATAGGCATTTTTATTTTCGCCTGTTCTTCCTCGAAGAGTTATTATCTCTATCGAGGAAAGTAAGCAACGCTACAATCAAGCTACCAAAGGACATAAGCAATGCTAATATCCCAATAAAAATCGAAATGATTTCATAAGCTGTCATCGGCGCCACCTCCCATCATATGTATTCTGTAAAACTGATATCATAAACTCGGGAGGCTGCCACCCTGTCATGGGTACTTTCCTTAGACAATATCCTAACATATTATCTATTATCTATGCAACAATAATTACAATTACTTTTCACTACTACATTAACAAACAATATAAAGCAGACGCATCTAATAAAATAAATGCCGAAAACCTGTATACCTACAAGCCTTCGGCACTTCAATGCGTTATTCAGTTCAATTCTTCTGTTCTCTCTCGCTGTCGATAAAGTGCGCCAAAATATCCGCTGTCTTTTCAACCCCAAGTCTGCTGTTGATACAGATATCATAGTTTCTTGAGTCGCCCCACTTGCCCTGACAGTAGCGGTTGTGATAGGTCTTTCTCTTCTTATCCTGCTGCTCAATCAGCTTGGTCGCCTTATCCCTCGTCGTCTGGTAGCGCTCCATTATTCTATGAATTTTATTTTCCATACTGCCCAGCACAAATATGGTCACAAGATTAGGATTTTCCTTTAACACCTCCTCAGCGCATCTTCCCACTATGACAAATGACTTGCCCTCATCCGCCATACCCTTTAAATACTTAAACTGCATCCACGCAAGATTTTCCTCAGGAGATGTGCTAAATCCCCTAACAGACCTTGTAAAAAATGAAGCTTTAGACTTCTCATCGTACTTTCCAAGCGCCTGCGCATCAAGATTTTTCTGATTGGCAATGTCCTCTAAAAGATTGCTGTCGTAAAGAGGAATATTGTACTTCTCTGAAAGAAGCTGCGCCACCGCATGACCGCCGCTTCCAAACTCACGGCTGACTGCAATAATCAGTTGTTCACCCATAAAAAATGCCTCCTCATAACACTATATTAGCTCTGAACAGATATATAATGCTGACTAAAAATTCAAAAATTTTAATTATAAATATTCAATATAAATACTATTACAAATGCAATACCCTACTTCAATATAAATAATATTGCAAGCACAATGTCCTATTTCAATATGAACACCATATTTTTAAATTTTAATCCCAACAAAAAATATAACTATCCAAAGCCATACTTGAAAAATTTCTGCCTTTGAATAGTTATATTTTAACTTAAAATACCTTATTTTGCAAATATATTTCTTATAATTGCTTAAATTTTCTATCAATTATCTGTGTGATACATAAGTAATTACAGATATCTCACATAAATGCTTACCATTGATATGAGAATTACAATAATTGTCGCCGGAACAGCCACCTTGCAGTACTTGCCCCACGTCACCGGATAGCCCTCTCTGGATGCGATTGATGTACCTACTACGTTAGCTGACGCACCGATAGGCGTTGCGCTTCCTCCGATATCCGTTCCCATTGCAAGTGTCCATGAGAGAACTGAAAGGTCTGCCCCCGTGGTAGCCGACAGCATCTTTATAACCGGTATCATGGTAGCCGCAAAAGGTATGTTGTCGATGAACGCGCTCGCGATAGCTGACACCCAGATAATTATTGCTATCATCACCATGGTATTTCCGCCGCTGACATTTCCGATAAACTGAGCCACAACCTCAAGAATACCTGTCTGCTCAAGTCCACCCACAACAAAGAAAAGACCGATAAAGAACAGCAAAGTCTTATAGTCGACACCTTTTATTATGGCAAGCATATTCCTGCCAGATGTGAGGAGTGTTATAAGTGCTATAAAAGTTCCGATAAATGCCACTGTGAGCCCTGTCTGTGCGTGTGTGATAAGAAGCACGACTGCCACAAGAAAGATTACCGTGCTTATCGCAAAAGCCCTCTTGTCAGTGATTGCCGACTTAGGTGAAGGCATCTTTGAAATATCAACATTCCCGCCTGCAGTACTGAGTTCTTTTCTGAAACACAGATAGAAATATGCAACAATCACAACAAGTGATATCACTGCTATGAGACCTGTATTTTTTACAAAGTCTGCAAATGAATATCCGAGGGATGTACCTATGATAATATTAGGTGGGTCTCCGCACATTGTAGCCGAACCTCCGAGGTTCGCACAGAATATCTCCGACAGGATAAGCGGCACAGGATTAAATTTTAAAAGCTGTGCAAGCTCCACTGTCACTGCCGCAAGGAAAAGAATAACGGTAATACTGTCGATAAACATGGCAAGCACAAATGACATAACCATAAATGTGAGGAAAATCGGGATTACCTTATACTTTACAAGCTTTGCAATCGTCATGCACAGCCAGCGGAAAAATCCTGCCTTTGCCATTCCCTCAACCATCACCATCATTCCCGCAAGGAATATAATGGTCGCCCAGTTAACTCCGCTTGTACTCTCCGACGAACTTCCGGCTTCATACCAAAAACCGAGCGTAAATATGTTTTTAACATTCAGTGTCTCCACAAAAGCACTCATGCTGTGCATTGACAGACCAAACACTAAAACTGCCGTGGCAAGTCCGCAGCACAGTGTCACGACACATCTCTCTATCTTGTCCGTGATAATCAGCACAAACATCACTATAAAGATAGTTAGCGCCAAAATCTTTGCTATCATCATAGCTCTTTCCTCCGTTATAATCATTAATTCCTAAGAGTTATTATACACCAGCAAATCGGCAATGTCACGCGGCAAACAAAAGTTTTACCGTTTATTTTCCATTAGTGTCTGTTCTTTTTGCTATTTTCATCCTTCTCTGGCAGACTTCCATATTCCCCTGACTCCTTAAACTCCTTATACGCATCATCGTATGCTGCCAATAATTCCTTCCTCGCCGGGTCATCGTCCGGCACGCGCGATACCGTATCAGTATACAGCTCCTGCGCCTCCTCTTTGGAACTGCAATTTTTAAGCTGTGCCTCAAGTGCCTCCCTCTGCGCCTGTATTCTCGCAACCTTCATATATGTGACAGGGTCATATTTTCGCAGATATGCCATCTCATCCTGCGTCAGCTTCTTGCCGCTCTGTATTTTTGCATACAATTTTCTTATAAAACGCTCCCTCTGCTCATCCGTCATTCCCGCAGTAGGGTCAAGATAGTCCTTCACTGCCACGCGCAGCATATCCATTTTCGATGCGTATTTTGTCGGCTTTTCCGCCTTGTCTGTGTTCGTTTCATCTTCGGAATATTTTCCAAATACCGTTTTCAGCTTATCAAATGCTGTCTGACTGTCTCCTTTTACACTTGTGTTCAAGCTTTTCAGATTTACATATACATTATGTGCCATAAGCCCCTCCAAACCAAAAAAGGACAGCACCAGAAAAAGTGCTGTCCTTAGCGTTCTTATACATCCGTGTAATATATTTGTCTCAGAAAAATTTTCTGACCATCCAAGACAGCACTCTTTACTGTCTTAAATGTATTTTCACATTATATATCGGAAAATTTTATATATTATTCGCCAGAAAACCCATGGTCTTTAGACCGTGGGATGAATGGCGTTAAATTGCCACAGCCTGAAGCATTTGTGATGTTCTAGCTGTAATTCGT
>JBNMKO010000041.1:0-27303 GCA_050874385.1 Eubacteriales bacterium | reverse complement strand
GCTTAAGATAGCGTCGATGATACCACGGGTATCCTTAATGGAGATACGCTTGCCAGTACCGTTCCATCCGGTATTTACTAAGTATGCCTTAGCGCCGCTCTTTTCCATCTTCTTAACCAGCTCAGCTGCATACTTTGTAGGATGAAGCTCAAGGAAAGCCTGTCCGAAGCAAGCTGAGAATGTAGGTGTAGGCTCTGTGATACCTCTCTCTGTACCGGCAAGCTTAGCAGTAAATCCTGAAAGGAAATAGTACTGTGTCTGTGCCTCAGTAAGGATAGATACTGGAGGAAGTACACCAAATGCGTCTGCTGAAAGGAAGATTACGTTCTTTGCAGCAGGTGCTGAAGAGATTGGACGTACAATATTCTTAATATGGTCGATTGGATAAGATACACGAGTATTCTCTGTTACGGTCTTATCGTCGAAATCAATCTTGCCGTTCTCATCAACAGTAACGTTCTCAAGAAGAGCGTTTCTCTTGATTGCATTGTAGATATCAGGCTCTGACTCCTTGTCAAGTCCGATAACCTTAGCGTAGCAGCCTCCCTCGAAGTTGAATACGCCGTTGTCATCCCAGCCGTGCTCGTCATCACCGATGAGGAGTCTCTTAGGGTCTGTGGAAAGTGTAGTCTTACCTGTTCCTGAAAGACCAAAGAAGATAGCTGTGTTCTCGCCGTTCATATCTGTGTTAGCTGAACAGTGCATTGAAGCAATGCCCTTGAGTGGAAGGTAGTAGTTCATCATTGAGAACATACCCTTCTTCATCTCTCCGCCGTACCATGTGTTAACGATAACCTGCCCACGGCTTGTGATGTTGAATGCTACACATGTCTCAGAGTTAAGACCTAACTCCTTGAAGTTCTCAACCTTAGCCTTAGAAGCGTTATATACAACGAAATCTGGCTCGAAGTTCTCAAGCTCCTCTGCTGTAGGCTTAATGAACATGTTAGTTACAAAGTGAGCCTGCCAAGCAACCTCAACGATGAAACGAACTGCCATTCTTGTATCCTTGTTAGCTCCGCAGAATGCATCTACTACGAAAAGTCTCTTGTTGGAGAGCTCCTTCTTAGCGATATCCTTAACTGCTGCCCAAGTCTCCTCTGTCATAGGATGGTTATCGTTCTTGTACTCATCTGATGTCCACCAAACTGTATCCTTGGAGTTCTCGTCAACAACGATGTACTTGTCCTTAGGTGAACGTCCTGTGTAGATACCTGTCATAACATTGACAGCTCCAAGCTCGCTCTCCTTACCTACTTCGTATCCCTCGTTAGTAGACTTAGTCTCCTCCTCAAATAATAACTCATAAGAAGGATTGTAGACAACTTCTGTAGTACCTGTGATGCCATACTTGCTTAAATCGATCTGTGCCATCTTACATAAACCTCTTTTCTTATAATGTATCCCTTATGTCTTTTCATGCGTATGCCTGCCGCACCGCCATACCGACATACTGGCAGAAATGGATTAACCACGTTCTTTTGCTATTATACATAATCAATTTTCAAAAATCAACTGTATATCGTAGTGTTTAGGTAAATTTTAGAAATAACAATGTAAAATCCTACTATTTTTATATGTTATCTTAAAGTTATGCCAATACAGACTTGATATACTCTGCTATCTCAGCGTTCTTGCAGTCCTTAAAGAAGTACTCAGCAAAATGCTCCCCGCTTACAGCACCCTTTAAGAGCTCCTGATCAATATTCTTGAGAATGTAGAGCATATCTGTGTGTGTTACCTTCTTAACCTCGTCAAGTATCTTCTTGTTGCGCTGCTCAGGCACAACTCTCTCCTTAGGATAACCGCCACCCGGCTCCTGCTCGAAAAGCTTCTCAAAAATATATGTAAGGTTGAGCTCCGCACCCCAGCCAAAGCCCTTTGCAAAAGGAAGAGCCACAGCATTGCCTGCGTTAATCTGGCTGAACATAAATGCGTCTGAAGGGTCAACAATGTGTCCGCAAAGCACGCCCGGGAATGAGTTGAGTGCAAGCATAGCGCCCTCACCTGTACCGCAGCCTGTCACAACGAAATCTGCCGCACCGCTGTTCAAAAGAATAGCTGCCAAAATACCGCACTGTACATAAGTAAGCTGTGCAGCGTCCTCTGCTGAATACATTCCGTAGTTAACTACCTCATAGCCCTTGGCATCCGCAACCTTCTTGAGGTTCTCATAAACCATGGCATTCTTTGCTGCCTGACTGTTCTCATTAATTAATGCAATCTTCATTATATCCTCCGCACTGCGTCTTTTATACTATACATGCCTGTATCTTCGCGCAGTAAAAGACATTCCGGCACATACATTATTATCTTAACATTTAGTAAACCTTTGTGCAAGTCCTGATTATCTTCTTGAGCACTCATATTTTGCCTTTGTCATAAGGCAGCTTCTTAGAGAAAAAAATCTTGTATCTATCGGACCGTCATCCACCGTTATGTCCATTGCCGCCGCAATATTGTTGATGAGGTCGTCATCTATTCCGCCCCTGATAAGATTTAGGTAATTTATCTTGTCCTGACATGTCGGCGCATCGAGGAACTCAAGCAGACGCACATCAACTCCCTGCCTTTTTAGTTCAGCATATTCATCATCGTCATTTTTCTGTGCCGCCGTGCTGTCGGATGAAGCAATCTGTGAATTTCCTATATTATTATCTATGCTCGATGTACGGGCAGCATTATCTGTACCTAATACATTGTCAGTATTATTCGACTGCCCTGCATTTATTGTAGGCGATACATTTCCCCCACCCATTCCATTGTTAATATTCACAACATTCGATGTATTTCCATTTCCCGCACCTGCTAAAGTATTTAAAAGCTCAAATCTGTACTTTTGCTTAACCTGTGGGTACTTTTCATGGTCAACCTCGCCGACGAACATGTCATACGGGCGGACCCACACCTGCATGTCACCGTAAAGAGCCAGATAAACCACATAATTTTCATTTGTCTCGGAATGTCTTGCCACCGCAACTATCTGGTAAAGATTTCCCTTAAAATGCCTGTATATTTCTCCTGTTCTGACTTCTCTCATAAACACTCCTTTACCTACTGATGATGTGTTTATTGTATCATAAACAATCACTAAACTCAAGTACACTTTTCCCATAATCTTGCATATAATATACAAAATCACACAATCAGCGGAAATTACCATCCCATGCATATCAAAAACAAGACCTACTGTGTCAACGACATTTACAGGCTCGACAACATTCCATATACCGGGCGCGGCTGCTGCGTGGCAATCCTCGACACCGGAATATACCCGCATCCCGACCTCGCCGACCACATCTCATGTTTTCAGGATTTTGTGAATGGAAGAAAAAACGCGTACGATGACAACTCCCACGGCACGCATGTAGCCGGAATTATCGCCGGCAACGGGTCTGCAAGTCAGGGAATCCTAAAGGGCATGGCTCCCGACTGCCGCATAATATCGCTGAAAATCCTTGACAAAAAAGGAAACGGCGACAAGGACTCCCTACTAAACGCCTGCTACTGGATAAAGGATAACTACAAAAAATATGGCATCAACATAGTAAATATCTCAATCGGCTCCGACACCGCCGACTGCAACGAGGAAAAAGACGAGATTGCCGCGGTGATAAACCATCTTTGGAGTCTTGGGATATGTCTTGTCGTGTCCGCCGGAAACTCAGGCCCCGGCCCCGGCACAATAACATTTCCGGGAACCTGTGAGGACGTGATAACCGTTGGAAGCGATGCACTTTTGCTGTACTCCAGCGAAAAAAACGGCACAAAATCCCATTCCGGCGAAGGCCCTACCAAATGCAATATAAGCAAACCCGACCTTCTCGCCCCAGGACACAACATCATAAGCTGCCACAACCGCTACAACGGCTACACCGTAAAAAGCGGCACGTCCATGTCAACCCCCGTGGTGTCAGGCGCAATAGCTCTCTATCTGGAAAAATACCCGTGGGCTTCCAACGACAGCATAAAGCACAACATAAAGTTTAGCGCCGCCGATGTCGGTCTTTCCAAAAACCGTCAAGGTGCGGGACTATTAAACGTGAAGCATTTTCTCGAACAAAAACCCCTGTAAGTCAGACAACTTTGTCTTGACCTACAGGGGTTTTATTTTATGTATTTACTTTGCCTTTTTCTCTGAGATATAGTTGTTCAATTCGTCCTCCATAATCTCAAAAGGAACTATTCCGGTGTCAAGGATAAGCTGATGATACTCCTGCGCGTCAAAGCTGTCACCGAGCTTTCTCTCCGCCTTTTCGCGAAGCTTTATCATCTTGATATGTCCTACAGTGTACGGAAGAAGAATACCCGGGTCGGATATTACCGCCTCGTACATCGCCTCGGAGAGAGCATCGACATTGTTCACATAGTCGGACAGATACTCGGAAATCTCATCGACTCCCCAGCCCTCATAGTTTACACCAAGGTCAACTCTAGACTGCAGGATATATCCAAGCATATTGTCAAGCACACACATCTGTGAGAGCTCCTCGCTGCACCCCAACATTCTGTATGACCTGTCGGATGCGTACTCCGCATAACCTTCCGTAAATCCTATAAAATCAACCATCTTCAGCGCATTAGGTATATCTGCATTGTTGTAGACACTTGTAAACTGATACAAATGTCCCGGGAAACCCTCGTGCGCGAGAGTTGTGTAAAGACCTATGTTATCTCCCTCAACCGCCGAGCCGTTCACCTTGATTGAGTTGTAATCGAGCTGGTCAAGCCGCGCTGTGAGATAGTACGCAACAGTGCCCTCCACCTCGGTGGCTTTGCTCTGATACTGCACTACGAAATCCTTTGTATATGGCTCCGGGAACTCGTTTGTACAGTTGTTTGCAAGAAATTCAAGCATCTCCTGAGGCTGTGTCATTCCTGTGTCAAGGTTCTGCTCCTGCTCAAGAAGTGACGTGTCCGAATAGTAGATTGTGGCATAATCCGTAAACAGACTCTCAAGCTCGGAGTCTAACAGGTCTATAACCTTCTCAGGAGTCATCTGTGTCGAGGTCTTATCATGCACGATGGCTGTGTACAAATCTGTTCCGCCGTCCATATAGTAAAGACCCTTATCGTTTGTCTCGCCTTCCATAAGCTCCGAGAGAACGGAGATAACATCCTCGTAAGCCGCATTGTAATAATCGTTCACATACTGCTCATTTGTCGCAATATATTCATTCTTCTTTGCCTCGTCGATATCGAGCAGTGCTATCTTTTCCTCGAAGGAAGCCAAAAGTGGATTTACCTCCTCGTCAAGGTACTTATTGCACATGTCAATATTGTTCTGCGCGCAGAAAGATGCCATGAACTTGCCCTCCTGTGCCTGCTGCCTTGTAAAATCGAGAACCTGGTCTACATATCTTTTCGTATCTTTGATAAGGTCAAGGTACTCTTTTACATCCTGCTCATCATCGAACACATATTCGATAAAGTTGGTAGGAAGATTGGCTATAAGGCCTGAGTTGCTTCCAAACATGTTCTGGAGCATATAAAGACCATCATATTCGTCCTGCTGTTCATAGTATGCCTTGAGTGTCTCCAAGGAAAGCTGCTGCCTCTTGGTGAGAAGTTCAGAGTTAAAGCCATTAAGCTTCTCCAAGGTCTCATCAACCGATTTCTCGCCATCCTGTATATTCTCTATGGTGAAATCACCCAATGTATAGTCCTTCACCTCAACGCCAAACTTTTCAGGGTCGGCGAGCTTATAATGAACACTCAGCACGTCATCGCCGAGCATATCCTTAAAAAGCTCATCGCAGTACTCATCAAACTCCCTCTGTGCCTTCTGCTCCTTAGTCTCAGTATCACATCCAAAAAGTGAAATCGTCAAGGCACCTGCAAGCACAACCGCCAAGGCCCTCTTCAGGATATTACCCGGAACCGCTCTTTTGCTCATGGAAAAATCCTCCCTATTAATTAATTAAAGTATACAATATCGTCCGCCGGCTTCTCGGCAGGCTGTATATCTGTAGCGTAAAGAACAACGCCTTTTCCCTTATACTCCATCTGGTACTCCACATTCACCTTTGCGGTGAGCATTACAAAATCCCTGTCCTTGAATTTCTTTAACTGCTCTGCCGAGGTCTTGTCACACTTGCACTTGTATCCGATAAATCTGATATCGTCGGCGCAGCATGTCATCGCAAAACGTCCCGGAACAAAATTATCCTTAAAAAGTGATTTCGGTCTGTACACGACAGCCTTCATCTTCATAATCTTTCCCTTATATTTGTCAGGGTTATCCATAGCATCGACATACCATATACCAAAATCCTCGTCAGCAACCTCAACCACATCCTTGCTAAGGTCAAAAGGAAGTATCTCCTCAACCTCGTTGGAACTTCCGTCTGAGGACTCAAAGTAAACCTGCGTTCTTCCGTTTACAACCTTAACACTTCTTCTGTATCCGGCGCGGTTGGTGTCCTTTACACATCTGTTAAAGATTACCATGTCCGAAAGCTTAAATTTTTCCATCATAATGGACTTCATGTCATTGTTAGCCATGTGCATGTCAAATGTTGAGGCATCGACAAGTGTTATGACCTGTGCCATGACAAAAAATGAAGGAAGCTCATTCTCAAGAAAATTCTTCATGTTCCACATACCGTTAAATTCTATGAATATGCGAAGAGGCTTATGCTTATCGCAAAGCTTTTTTAAGTTGTCCTTGTTAAGCTCTGACTCGTCCTCGATATACTCTATAGCCACATTGAGAGGTGCAAGCTGCTTCTCGTCGTACTCCTCCATACCCTCCTCGCAGGCTATGAGAAGTGTCTTATCCCCATCGGCAAAATCCTCACTCTTTAAGGCATCGTCGATAAACAACGTCTTGCCGCTCTCCAAAAATCCATTAACCAAATATACTGGTACTTCCATTACTTCTTTCCTTTCCCATATCAATCGGATATACATAATCCGATTTGTTACTTTCCCTTGACAGCGTTAAACAGAATAACCGCCTGGTTATTTCAGACGGTTATCCGACACATCAAATTATATTATAACTGCTCTTATTTATCAATCCCCATGCCGCCATCGTATGGCAAAAATAGGAATGATTTTTCACACTACGCAAGCTTAAAAAGCTTCTCAAGCTTCTCCTCGTTCAAATTCTGACCGATTACGCAGATTCTGCCTGTATAGTCAGCTCCGCCGTCACGAATTTCATACTCCTCAGGTACTGCATCAAAGTAAATCCACTTGCCGTCGGCACCGCTTACCATACCCTTTGCTCTTAAGATTATACCGAACTCCGACTTCTCTGTGAGCTTGACAAGAATATCCTCAATCTCCTCCTTGGTGTATACATGAGGTGTCTCCTTGCCCCAGCTTGTGAATATATCATCTGCATGATGGTGATGGTGATGATGTCCACATCCACAGCTGCACTCCTCGCCGTCATCGTGATGATGATGGTGCTCATGCTCGTCTTCGTCATCATGATGGTGATGGTGCTCATGCTCTTCCTCATCATCGTCGTCGTGGTGATGATGGTGCTCATGCTCGTCTTCGTCGTCATCATCGTGGTAATGTCCGCAGCCGCACTCCTCACCGTCCTCATGGTGATGGTGGTGATGCTCGTGCTCATCTTCGTCATCGTCATCATCATCGTCGTGATGATGCTCTGCCGAGTGCTCAAGTGCCTCCTTCTAAAGCTCGTCCATGAGAGACTTCTTCTCAAGCGCTGAGAGTATCTGCTCGCCGTTTAACTCATCCCAAGGTGTTGTGATGATGGCAGCGTCAGCGTTCTTGTCACGGATAAGTGCTACGCTCGCCTCAAGCTTTGCTGCATCCATATTCTGTGTTCTTGAGAGAACGATTGTGCTCGCATGCTCAATCTGGTCATTGTAGAACTCACCAAAATTCTTCATATACATCTTTGCCTTTGTCGCATCTGCCACAGTGAGGAAACAGTCAAGCTCAAGACCTGCCTCGTCCTTAACCTTCTCAACCGCAGCAACAACATCGGAGAGCTTGCCGACACCTGAAGGCTCAATGATAATCCTGTCAGGAGCGTACTCCTTTGACACCTTTATAAGTGCCTTTCCAAAATCTCCTACGAGTGAACAGCATATACATCCTGAGTTCATCTCAGTAATCTGAATACCTGCATCCTTTAAGAAACCGCCATCAATGCCAATCTCACCAAACTCATTCTCTATCAACACTACCTTCTGTCCAGCATAAACCTGCTCTAAGAGCTTCTTGATGAAGGTTGTCTTACCAGCGCCCAAAAAACCTGAAATAATTGTTACCTTTGCCATTTTATCTTCCTCCATAAAATGATAATTAATACTCACTATCAGAAACATATCCATAAATCAATTGTCATACGTTAATATCTGTTCCTGAACCGTTACATATTATAGCACTTGTGCCGTACAAATGCAAATATGAAATTCAGTTTCAAATTCAAAAATTTTTATAAACTGTAAAAACGGCTTTCTTATTTGCTGAAAATATAGTATAATCAATAAATATAGTACATAACTTTCACATAATGTACATTTGATTATTGTCAACTGTTCAAAGCCATATAAAATTTCACAATATATATTGGCTGTAAACAATTACAATTATTCAACTTATTTTTTCTATAGCAATTCTACAAATTAATAAACATTTTATCTAAAGCAATGTCTAAATACATATGTGGTGTTATATGGAATTGCTATAAGTCAAGCGGATATTCGCAATCCGCTTCGCTACTTGCTCATAACCAAATAACTGCTTCGCAGTTTATCAGGCGGGGCTTGTACCCCTCCTGATACAAGCAAGTCCCCACCCACTGCTTATTGTTCCATGCAATAGAAGCAGAGGGACTTACTTGATTTGGTTAAACATTTACATAATTATGGAGGATTATTATGGCTAACAAGAAGATTGTAGTTGCCCTCGGGCGCAATGCTTTCGGCGAGACTTTCCCGGAGCAGAAGGAAAATGTAGGCAAGGCAGCAAGAGCTATCGCCGACCTTGTTGAGATGAAGTACGATATCGTTATCACACACAGTAACGGCCCGCAGGTTGGCATGATACAGACAGCCATGACCGAGTTCGCGCGGCTTGACCACCGCTACACGGTTGCACCTATGTCACTTTGCGGTGCAATGAGCCAGGGCTACATCGGCTACGATTTACAGAACGCCATCCGCACCGAGCTTTTAAACCGCGGAATATATAAGACCGTCTCCACCATCATAACGCAGGTGAAGGTCGACCCGTTTGACCCGGCATTCTCCAACCCTACCAAGGTAATCGGAAGATACATGACCAAGGAGGAGGCAGAAGCCGAGGAAGCCAAGGGCAATTATGTTGTTGAAGAGCCGGAGGGCTACAGAAGAATAATCGCAGCTCCTAAGCCTATGGATATCTACGAGATAGATGCCGTCAACGCACTCCTCGATGCACACCAGATTGTAATCGCGGCCGGCGGCGGCGGAATACCTGTGCTTGAGCAGAGAACAAGGCTCAAGGGTGCAAGCGCAATAATCGAGAAGGACTACGCGGCCGCACGTCTTGCGGAGCTGACGGAGGCTGACACACTTTTGTTCCTCACAGTGTATGACAAGCTCACAGTCAACGCAGGCACACCGGATGAGCACTCATTTGACAACGTGACTGTTGCCGACTTAAAGCCTTATGCCACAACAGGAGATTTCGGGCCTATAACCACTCTCCCAAAGGTTAATGCTGCCATAGAGTTCGTCGAGGCAGGAACAGGACGCAAGGCAGTCATCGCCAACCTCGAACACGCAAAGGATGCGCTCCTTGGAAAGTGCGGAACGACTATCACACGATAATACGGACATTAATTCAAATACTTATGTGTTTACAAGTTATAACTTATAGAAATGCGGCGTACAGAAATATTTTTCTGCACTCCGCATTTTTATTTTACAATGATATTATACCAATATCACGCTCTCTTTGATATCTGATATTTTCCATGCCATAATCAAAATAAATTCCCGACTATAAAATAATATCCCCTATTTTCCTTCCGGTATAAGCCCCTCATAGTAAGCATTTAAAAGTGCCTCCAACTCCCTTATATTTTCCCTGAGCTGCTTTCCAATGTCCGTGTCAGCGACAAGCCGTCTCGCCGCCATCTTCTCTACAACCACGGTCTCAGAATGTATGTCACTCTCATTTAATATGGCTGCCTCAACCGTCTCAAACGGCTCATGCGATACAAGTCGCAGTCCATAGGAATTGTATGTGAGCGTATAGCCCGCAATTCCGGTCTTTGACTGGTATGCCTTTGAAAATCCGCCGTCTATGATAAGCACTCTTCCATGACATCTCACAGGACTCTCGCCCTTTTTGATTTCAACAGGCATATGACCGTTTATTATATGCGCACATGCCGGGTCGAGATGAAAATCCTCGCATATCTTGTCCACAATCTCGTCCTTGTCTATAAGCTGATAGTAAAAATCCTTCTTCTCGCTCTGTGCTTCCTTGTCCTTCAAAAAATATCTCTCAAATGTCGCCATCTTCTCCTTGCCGTACACAGGAGAGTTCTCATTTGACCAGATAAACCACATTATATCCTGCCCGAATGCCTTCTCCTCATGGTGCTCCGCATCATCCTTTGCAAAATAGCCTTTGCGCGCCCAGTACTCCAAAATATCGTACAAGCCCTTTCCCGAGAACTTTTTGCCACCGATATTGACCTTTCTGAAAGTTCCGTCCTCATTTAGCGGTATACATCCGTGGAAAAGAAGATTTCCATTATATACCTTATAGAGACTTCCCTTTGCAAAAAGAAATCTCACATGCTGCTGTAACTTGCCGCAGCTCATAAATGCCACATGCAGCCTGTCCATTATCGCCTTCTCCTCCTCGGACAATGCATAAGGGTCTTCAGGATTGATTGTAGGGAAATTGGTGTCACTTAGCACATATTTCTTGCGCCCTATGGTGACTGTGCCCTCCTCCAAATCCATCTTGTCGAGCAGAAGCCTCTTGTCCATGAGAAAATCCGGGTGTTCCTTTATAATCTGACCTTCAAGCTTGAACTGTATAATCGCGATAGCCTTGTGCATACGCTTGTCAAGCTCCAAATCGTTCTCGTTGTAGTCATCCTTAGAGTATGTTATATCAAAACAGTCGCACGGGTCATTTTTGTAGACCTCCATCGCAAAGCGCGCGAGCGGAATAAGATTAATTCCGTAACCCTCCTCAAGCACATTCAGATTGCCGTATTTTGCCGACAAACGTATCACATTGGCTATACAAGCCCGGTGTCCGCTCGCCGCTCCCATCCACACAATGTCGTGGTTTCCCCACTGTATGTCCACCGAATGATAGTCGAGAAGCGTGTCCATTATAATATGCGCCCCCGGGCCTCTGTCAAAAATATCTCCCACAATATGCAGATGGTCGATTACGAGGCGCTGTATCAACTGTGATAACGCAATGATAAACGCATCCGCCCTGCCAATTCTGATTATAGTGTTGATTATCGAATTGTAGTAAGCCTCCTTATCCGTGACCTCCGTCTTTTCGTGTATAAGCTCCTCAATTATGTAGGCAAACTCTTTTGGCATAGCCTTTCTGACCTTGGAACTTGTGTACTTGGAGGTAACGCGGCGCAGTATCTTTATAAGCCTGTGAAGTGTAATCTTATAAAAATCCTCCGGGTTATCCTCCTCCGACAAAATCACGTCAAGTTTCTGCTCCGGATAATAGATGAGTGTCGCAAGACTTTTCTTGTCCTTATTGCTCAACGTATTTCCAAACTCCTCGTCAATCTTACGTCTGACAGAACCCGAACCGTTCTTTAACACATGCCGGAACTGCTCATACTCTCCATGAATATCCGTCAGGAAATGCTCCGTTCCCTTTGGAAGATTCATAATTGCCTGAAGATTTATAATCTCCGTCGATGCCGCCGCGATGGTCGGGTAAGACCTCGCCACGCTCCTCAAATACCTTAAATCGTAATCCATAAAAATCTCCTCCCACATTATTTTTATTTAAAAACATCAATACCCATTCAGCGAAAATACATAATCGAGAATATTTATAAGCTCCTTCCCGGTATATCGAGAGTACACTGCCTCTCGCGCCATAACCGGGTCATCAGTTATTATATTGTCAACACCCATGTTGGCAAGTGCCTTGACTATCGACGGCGAGTTTACCGTCCAGACATATATTTCCTTTCCGTTTCTGTGAACCGCATCCACAAGTGCCTTATTGACAAAGGTATAATTGATGCTTATAACATCCACATAGCTTATCGAGTAATATGCCCCATACGCGGCGGACAGAACATAGCCAGTCTGTATATCGCTGTTGAGTTTCTTGACCTCCGCCAGAACAGAATAGTCCGATGAGGTTACAACACACCTGTCCTCAAAATTATTGCGCTCTATTATGTCGACAACCTGCTTAGTCAAGCCGCTCTCTTTTTTGTTGTATTTTATCTCGATATTGAGCTTTACAAGCGGTCCTATCTCCTTTATGACCTCCTCAAGTGTCGGAACAGGTTCGCCCTCGTACATCTGCGAAAACCAGCTTCCCGCATCCAGCTCCTTAATCTTATCGTATGACACCTGCCATATGCTCTTATTAAATCCCGTTGTCCTCTTTAAACTTGAGTCGTGCATGACCACCACCACATTGTCAGAGGTCAGATGAACATCCAGCTCCACATAATCTGCAAGGTCATATAATGCCTGTTTAAAAGCCGCCATGGTATTTTCGGGTGCCACAATGGAGCTTCCTCTGTGGGCGCTTATATCAGGAACTTTCAAAAGCTCCACCCTGCCAAACGGATTTTTTGCAACTCCCATAAATATGTACACGCAAATCAAAACTCCCGAGACAACCGTACTCGCAACCACGCAGACCCGGCTCCACATCTTCACAACAACAGGCTTATTTATGACCTTCTGCGTATTTTCAGAAATTCTCCATACCTTTCCAAATTCTTTCCTATAGCGGAAAAACATGCTCGTTATAGCCATGTACGATGCCGGGCCGGATATAAGTACAAGTATAAGGGTTACCGTGTTCTTAAATCCCTTAATCACCGTCAGATATATCGCCATTCCCGCCCTTGTAAAATTCAAAAGCCTGCTTCCGCCAAGCACTATGATTGAAATCAACAAGAACAGCACACCAACGGCAGCCATTATCATCACATTCCAAAAAAGCATCAAGAGTATGGTTCGCAGCGTCCTTCTCTTTAACAGTAAGGCACTTTTTTTGTATGCATCCTTTACATCCTCACTCCCGTATATGAGATAGTCGGGTGTAAAAATCTCCCTTATCGCAAACACGAAAAGCACAAAACATGCGAGCAATATAACCAGATACATAATATTTCTGTTTCCAAATGCCCTCGTTATAAATTCCGGCAGTGTAAGGTTCGTCATCACAAGACCGAGAATAATAATATTAGAAAATGGAAACAAAAATATCTCATACAAAATCAGTGAAAAATTGCGGATTTTGAATTTCGCACGGAAGTTGAGTGCGCCGGCATAAAAAACACTCAGCACATTCAGCTTTTTTGCAACCAGCCCCGCCTCAATGACCACCGACATGCAGCATTTCTCAAAGAAATTGTACACCGCCAAAGCAAAAACCAACAATACAATCATCACTATTGTAAAAGGGCTTGTAAAATATTTCAAAATATATCCGTTTGTCAGGTACTTAATACCCGCGATTTTAAAACTCAAATCAAACAACAGCAAAAAAAGCGGATAAAACACTGCGACTGCAACCATCTTATAGATTAGCTCAAATATCATCAGTGTCTTTCCGCATTTTTTTAATAAGGTAAGATTATCTTTTACAAGATTTTTCATTAAATCAGGCTCTTTTCGCTAAAAGTATGCTATGCCATCTTCTCTGTATTTTTTTCATCATTCTTATCCTTCATCGAGCAGTAAAACTGGCGTGAGAAATCTATCGTATACGAAACAAAAAGAATTAGTGCCAAAGGTCTTACAACCAGAGGATTAATAGCATGCACCATATACTTTATTCTAACATTAATCACCATAAACAGCAATACACAAATCACTCCCCATGCGAGTGAACTTTGCAGACAAAGTATGCCCTTATAATTAAATCTCTTATGGTCATAATTCCACCACAACTCACCAAACAGCCTTATCATAACCATCGCCACAATATACTCAAATATCGTTCCGCCTATACATCCCGCAATGAAAAGTGCAAGCGGATATCTCGCAAACGGCGCAAAAAGCGTGAATGCCCCCAAGCAGCCAAAGCCGTAAATCACACAGAACGGAAGCTTTGCAAAGCCCCTGTTCTCCCAGTACCCAAGCTGGACGCGGATAACCACACATTCCATACACCAGCCAAGAAAGCTGTAGGTAAAAAACCATACAATGCACTGGTAAATATTCATGTCACCAAAATTCCTAAATATCATTTCTCTCATAAATTATTCATCCCTCTCTGCCCTAAAATAACAAAGAATATGCCTTGCACATTCTCGCACCTGCGGCGGCCGCTTTGCGACATCTACATTGCACGTCGCAGTGCGCATCCCCGCGGAGCGTTTTTATTTAATAGGAACGAAATTTCCTATTACACAAAAAATACTTGTGGTATATTACCACAAGTATTTTATATCATATTCAACAAAAAAACAACTGATTTATAAAGAAAGTGTTCCAAATATAAAAAAATTATAAATTCCAGTCAATCAGCCTGTTGACTATTAATTCCACCTTGCCCTCATCCACAGCCCTTGGATTTGTCGCCGTACATGGGTCTGCGACGGCAGCTCTCATTATATCAGCCTTTACTGCCCTGTAGTCTGCCTCACTCACACCTGCCGCGCTGAGAGTTCTCGGAACTTTCATCATGTCAAGCATGTATGAGAGCTCATTCACAAGAGCGAGAACGCCGGTTCTCACATTGTTGCAAGGAAGTCCTAACCTCTTTGCAACCTTCGCATATCTCACAGCCGCCTCGGAATCTGCCTCGCCGAAATGTCCCTCAATGTCAGCGTTAAACTCAATGACGTAAGGCAGAAGCATGGCATTTGCCCTGCCGTGAGGTATATGGAACTTTGCGCCGAGCTGATGTGCTATTCCATGGTTCACTCCAAGACTAACCGCATTGAACGCCATACCCGCAAGGCATGATGCTGAGTGCATTTTCTCCCTAGCCACAAGGTCGTTTCCGTTCCTGTAAGCCTTTGGAAGATACTCAAAAGCAAGTTCTAACGCCTTCTCAGCAAGCGCATCCGACGCATCCGACGCATTCGTTGAGACATAAGCCTCAAGCGCATGTGTTATGACATCAAAACCTGTGTCCGCTGTAACTGAAGGCGGTGCCGTCACAACCAAAGACGGGTCAAGGATTGCCATATCAGGAAGAAGCTCCTCATCGACAAGCGGGTACTTTATGCCCCTCTCCTTGTCAGTTATAACCGCAAACTCCGTGACCTCCGAGCCCGTACCGCTTGTAGTCGGTATGGCTATGAGCGAAATTTTCTGCTCCGGACGTGTCTTTTTCATCATAAGGACAACTCCCTTTGCGGCATCTATTGATGAACCGCCTCCGAGAGCAACAACCACATCCGCCTGATGCTCAGTCAAAAACCTTACACCGGCAACAACCATCTCTATAGGTGGGTCAGGGCGAACCTGGTCAAATATGTCCACGCTTATACAGCCTGTCATCTTGTCGGCAATTCTCTTTGCCGCACCTGAACTTGACATAAATGAGTCTGTTATTATTACCGCTCTTTTATTCTTTATCTCAGACAGTGCATCTATCGCATTCTCCGAAAAGCATACCTCTGTCTTAATCTTAAATCTCTTCATTATGTTAACCTCCATACAGGAATTATCCTTCTATACAGCTATTGCCACATATTAATCACTCCTGCGGATATATTACCTCCACGCCGGCGGCATCGAACTTTTGCAGCCATTCCTGCGACGGTCTAGTGTCGGTGACAACCATGTCAACCTCCCTGAACTCGCCAACCTTTGTAAAGGAAATCTTGTCAAACTTTGAACTGTCTACAGCAAGAATTTTCTTTTTTCCTGCCTCGAGCAACGCCATCTTAACCTGCGCATCGCTCTCATTTGAATCGGTCATTCCATGCCTAAGGTCAATTCCCTTCACAGAAAAAATTGCCATGTCGACATTGAATGAATTAATCATGCGGATGGTCTGATATCCAACGAGGGACAGCGAACCATCCTTCATTGAGCCTCCCGTTGAAAGGATTTTCCAGCCTTTTCTGTCAGAAAGCTCAAGCATAATCTCAATAGAATTGGTTATAATGGTGAGATTTTTCCTGCTCTTTATGCTCTTTGCGACAAACAGCGCCGTAGAACTCGCATCGAGTATAATATGGTCGCCGTCGGAAATCATTCCGCCAAGTATCTCACCTATTATCTGTTTGCCGGCAACATTTGATTTTTTGCGCACTGTATACGGAAGGTCTGTATTCAGGCTCTCATTGATAACCGCACCACCATAAGTCTTTTTGGCAAGTCCCTCCGCTTCAAGCTTCTCTAAGTCCCTTCTTATGGTCTCCTCAGTGACGTTGTAGAGCTCGCTCAAATCACTAACTACAACCTTTTTATCCTCCTGAAGCTTTGCCAATATAGCATTTCTTCTCTCTATCGCCAGCATATTTTAACCATCCCCACCCAATTTTTAATAGCTTATGTAAATGTCATTGGGGTAAAAACTTCTTTACCCCAATTATATCTGACTAATTTAAAGAATTGTCTCCCACAGTCTCTTGTCAGGATTTGCAATGACAGATGACTCCAAGAACATTCCGTTGTCGGCAACTGAAGCCTTTGCCTTCTCTATCGCCGCTGAAACCGCCGCAACCTCTCCTGTGAGCATGAGATATGACTTTCCGCACATACCTCTTGCAAGGCGAAGCTCAATAAGCTCAACCTGTGATGTCTTTGCTGCCGCATCAGCCGCAACGATTATTGAAGCCGCGGAAAATGTCTCCAAAACTCCAAGTGCCTTAACATCCTTAACCTCTGTTGCGCCGTAAATTGCGGAGAAAATAGCCTCATCAGGATTTCCAAGCACAAAGCTGTCGATAAGCTCTGCCGAAAATCTTGTCTTAGAAGCGTCCACAGCAGCCTTTACTGCCGATAAATCACCTGTGATGATGACAATATATTTACCAGGACATACAACGGAGGACTCTAAGATATCAACGCTTGATGTCTTAAGCATAATATCCGCAGCCTGTACACCTGTCGAAACCGTCCTGTATTCTACCATTCCAATTGCTTTGCTCATAATAATCCTCCTAAGCCTTAATTGTAACGAACTTGTCGTTCACATCCGTTACCGTGCCGCTTATTGTTGCATGTATCTTAACACCTAACTTGTCATCATCAGCACCGCCGATAGGCTGTCCGACCACGACCTTGTCACCCACGGCAACAAATGCCTTAGCAGGTGCACCTATGTGCTGTGTAAGCTGAATTTTAACCGATTTAGCCGCAACCTCCTCGTCAATCATAGGAGCCGGCACATCATATCTTGTAAGTCCTATTCTCGCCGTGAGACGCTCCATAGGAACTCTTCTCTCATTTCTGTAAGGAGCTACAGGCTTTAACACTGCATCCTTAGGAACAGGAACGCCGTTTCTTCTCAACGCACCCTTGTACTCGCCGATAAGTGTTCTCGGCGACAAGCCCTGACCGCATGAGTACATCTCGCACAGACCACATGCCGAACAGAACATTGTGTCAAGCAGAGGCTTGATGTCCTGCGCACTTCCGCTTGATACGGAACGCATGAACATGTGTGGTGTGATTGGGTGTCCTAAAAGATGTCTCGGGCAAAGGTCCGTACACATCTGGCACTGACAGCATGATGCCATCGCTCTCTTTACGTTGACCTTGGTGCTCTGTGAACGCTTGAGCACAATATAGTGGTCTTTAGGCATTACAAGTATCGCATTGGATGTCTTTGTTATAGTGTCATATCCGTTGCAAATTCTTCCCGTCATAGGACCGCCGCTGATATATACAGGGTCATTCACCGTTACACCGCCTGCAAGCTCGATAAGCTCGTTGACTGTCATTCCAAGAGGGACCTTGAGTGTGACAGGCTTCTTAACCTCACCTGCGATTGTTATGTACTTTGTTGTGACAGGCTTACCCGCCGTCATTGCAAAGTAAAGATTTAACATTGTCTCAACATTGTAGACGATACAGCCAACCGAAATAGGAATTGCTCCCGGAGCAACAACCCTTCCTGTCGTCTCATAAATTGTGATTACCTCATCACCTGCCGGATAAACCTCAGGAAGGTAACCTATTGATATATCCTTAAAGGATGACAGATTAGCCTTGACAGCCTCAACTGCTCCCTTATATGCAGGCTTGACAGCGATTATAACTCGCTCTGCCTGCGTCGCCTCCTTGACCGCGGTAAGCGCAGTCATTATCTCAAACGCATATTTCTCAAGCACCTGTCTGTGGAGCTTCAAAAGCGGCTCACACTCAGCACAGTTGAGGATGATGGTATCAGCTTTATCGTTAAGCTTTGCATAGCTTGGGAATCCCGCTCCGCCTGCGCCGACAATACCATTCTCCCTCATGATTCTGCCCAGTTCATTAATATTCATGCTCATTGTAATTTCTCCTTCAAAGCTTAGAGCCCCATACCATCATCTACAATACCAACGATTGCTGCATCGATAGGTGCATCCGGCATACCGCATCCAACCCTCGCAGCACTTCCCGTAGCCACGAGTACCGTCTCACCGATACCCGCGCCCACATTGTCAACCGCAACAATACGGCAATTTTCGCTCTGCACAGATGCCGACTGCATCTTAGAAAGCGGCTCAATAATCATAAACTTGCTGCCAATTAAGTTATCATTTTTTCTGGTAGATACCAGACTGCCTACGACTTTTCCGACTATCATGCTCTGCCTCACATACATTAATTCTTCTTAGCACTAATACTAATCCCCTATCACTCTTTCACAGTGATACTAATAGCAATACTATTAGTATCACTAACTAATAGGGAACAAACTCAAACTATTTTAAAACCGGAAGAATTTTCTCTACATCTGCATGTGGTCTTGGGATTACATGCTTTGCAACAACCTCTCCAAGTCTTGCCGCTGTAGCTGCTCCTGTGTCAACTGCTGCGTTAACTGCACCTACATCGCCTCTTACCATAACACTTACAAGTCCTGAACCAATCTTCTCTGTTCCAACGAGTGTTACGTTAGCTGCCTTTAACATTGCATCTGCTGCCTCAACTGCTGCTACAAGTCCTCTTGTCTCTATCATTCCTAATGCTTCCTGTGCCATTTCAAATGTCCTCCTTAATGAACTATATATTAAAACCTTAAAATTTTCTTATTAATTGTTCTTTTTTGCCATCCTGCTAGCGCTGAGATTGAGTATTCTTACAACCTCATCACATGGATTGGCTATAACTGCCTTCGCAACCGGACGTGTGATTGCCTTGGCGTAAGCCGCCTCAACCGCCTCATTACATGCCGATATATTACCTGTAACAATCACTGTCACAAGGCGGCCTCCTAATTTTCGCTCCCATGTCACAAATTCCACATCGGCTGTCTTGCACATAATGTCAAGACAATCGATGGCGGCTGTGACACTCGGCACTTCAATTAAGCCAATTGACTTCATGGATTATGCTCCTTATTTAAGCTTTGGAAGAATCTTCTCTACATCAGCGTGTGGTCTTGGGATTACATGTGTAGCCACAACCTCGCCAAGTCTTGCTGCGCTTGCCTTGCCGGCATCAACCGCTGCGTTGACTGCACCTACATCGCCTCTTACCATAACACTTACAAGTCCTGAACCAATCTTCTCTGTTCCTACAAGTGAAACCTCTGCTGCCTTAACCATTGCATCTGCTGCCTCTACTGCTGCTACAAGTCCTCTTGTCTCAATCATTCCCAATGCATCCTGTGCCATTTTAATGTCCTCCTTGGATAAAATTAATCATTATTATATATTTTTTCAATACGTCTCTGTATCAATAAAATCAAACTCTGTCAGCTCTTATCAAGTGCCGAAATCTTGAGAAGCTTCTCCACATCGTCCGCCGGGGCAGAAATCACATACTCCGATGCAACTCCCGTAACACCCTCTGCCGCTAACTTTGCTGCCTCCATCGCTGCCTTAACTGCTGAGATACTGCCGCGAAACTTCACGGTAACTAAAAGCGGTACCGGCAGTTTATCCGCATTGGCAGGCTTGTTTTTATCAAATGTCTCCATCGTAACGTCGGCTGCCTTGCATCCTGCATCACCTGCAACGAATGCTGCGACAAGACCATATACTTCCAAAAGTCCGACTGCCTGTGCCATAATTAAACCTCTTTTCTGTTATACCGTACCAATCAACTTCTACTTGTTAACGATTGCAATCTTGAGGCCTTCCATCTTGAGGTTAGTCTTTAATGCCTCGTTAATCTCCTCGAGAGGGAACTTATGTGTTATAAGCTTCTCGATAGGAAGACCGATACCCTTTGCTCTCTTTAAGAAATCAAATGTTGTAGCGTAATCTCTCAATGTGTATACCCATGAACCGACTGTTGTGATTTCCTTAGAACAGATATCAAAGTGAGGATTGATTGTCGCATCACCGCCGTTGATGAAGAAACCAAGCTCACATAAGCCACCGCCGTTGCGGATGAACTTATAGATGTTACTGTGAGCCACAGGTGAACCTGTACACTGGAAGGCAAAATCAGCGAGATGTCCGTCAAAGCTTGCCTCAACAGCGCCTGCAAGTGCCTCAATGCCATTGTGCTCCTTGAAGTTAACTGTCTTTGTTGCTCCCATCATCTTAGCAAACTCAAGTCTCTTAGCCTCACCGTCAACTGCAACGATGTTCTCGATACCCATTGTTCTGAGCACTGCTATACAGATAAGACCGATAGGTCCACATCCCTGTACAACTACTCTTGAGTTGAAACGAAGAATATTTGTCGTCTTAGCTCTCTCAACTGCATGTACCAAAACTGCACATGGCTCGATAAGTATTCTTGAGTCGAGGTCAAGGTCACTTACGTTGAATACTGTTGACCCCTCGCGGATGAAAATGTAGTCTGAGAACCATCCGTTAAGATGAACATCATCATCAGGAAGAAGTCCGTATACATCAGCGCCACCCACGTTCTGCTTGTTGAGGTCGAACATCGTGATATCAGGATTGTCCTTGAAAATCATACATGTGACAACCTTGTCACCGATATGTAAATCCTTGCCCGCGCTGTCCTTCTTTACATTCTTGCCCATGGCAACAATCTCACCTGTTCCCTCGTGTCCGAGTGCTACAGGGATAAGGCTGAATGGGTCTCTCTTAAACTCATGTGCGTCTGTACCACATACGCCGCAGCCCTCAACCTTTACAAGGATATCTCCGTCGCCGAGTGCCGGGATAGGGAACTCCTTTACATCAAAGTGCTCAAGTGATGTGAGCATTGCCACATGAGCTGTCTTAGGAATACCGGCAGGTGCGCTGCTTACACTGCTTCCTGTAGTCTGCGCTGCCTGTGCAGGCTGCTCTGTCTGTCCTCCTGTCATTTCCTTTAATACCTGTTTTACAATAGCTTCAATATTAGATGAATCCACGTTAAAAACCTCCGTTTCTTAAACTGTCCTACTGACAAGTTCCATAAAGACCTGTTTTCCGTAAGCTGCCAGTGCGGTATCCTCATCCTCCGTACCGCCGCTCACTCCAAGTCCTCCAACAATACGTCCACCAACCATAAGAGGCTCGCCGCCCCCGAATATTACTATTCTTCCGCCGTTGGTATTCTGTACTCCGTAAAGTGAACCTCCCGGCTGTGCAAGCTTTTTAAGTTCTATTGTAGAAATTTTAAGCCCCACAACCGTATATGCCTTGTTAAATGCAACATCGTAGCTCGCTATAAACGAGTCATCCATACAGTGGACAAGCACCGGATTGGCACCGCCATTCATCACAACAATGACCGCCTTGACACCCATCTGCGCTGCTCTTTGCTCAACGCGGACTGCAAGCTCCTTTGCAAGCTCAAGTGACATATCCTGTTTCTGCTGCATTATCACATTTTTTACAATCTCAGTAATCTGTGAAGAATCCACAAAACCACCTCTTCTTATCAAACGATTATCTGTTAAGCTGCTCTAATACCTTGCGTGTAATCTCTGCTACAAGCTCCGGTGACGCGTCAGCTGTGCTTGTGCATGAACCGCCACAGCTATGGCAGTTAGGCTTGCCCTCCTTCGCATTAGGGCAGAGGTTAGCCGGATGCTTTCCAGGAAGACCGAACTGTCTTCTGATTTCATAGAGACGCTCAACCTGCTCCTTGCTGAGTTCCTTTGGCCCACCGAGCTGTCTTGCCTTATACAAAAGCTCTGCGTAGAACTCAAGTGACTCCATCTTATGGTATGCCGAGAGCAAATCCACGCTGTATGAGAGTGCGCCGTGGTTCTCAAGAAGAACTGCGTCATAATATGGAAGATACTCCTCAACCGCATCAGGAATCTCATTGGTTGAAGGTGTGCCATACTTTGCGATAGGAACACAGCCAAGTGCTATAACAGCCTCCGGCATAATCGGTGCCGTAAGCGGAATACCTGCGATGGCAAATGCTGTCGCGTATGATGGATGAGCATGTACAACAGAACCAACATCCGGTCTCTTCTGGTACACTCTCATGTGCATCTTAATCTCGGATGATGGTTTAAACTTGCCATTGGCCTCGATAAGATTGCCGTTTCTGTCAACCTTGCAGATGTAGTCAGGTGTCATAAAGCCCTTGCTAACGCCTGTAGGTGTGCATAAAAACTCGTTGTCGTTGAGCTTCACTGAAATGTTGCCGTCGTTGGCAGCAACCATGCCTCTGTCGTAGATTCTTTTACCAATCTCGCAGATTTGCTTCTTAATTTCGTACTCTGAAAACATTACGAAACCTCCTTGGAATAATTGTATGTTGTTTTATTTGTGTTTGCGTTGATTTATAAGTAAATTATACCATTTTGTTAAAAAAACGTCAATCCAAAATCGTTAAAAAAATGTGGGTTTTGGTTGTTTTTTATCAGTATGTGATTGTAATTGACATGTTAATGTCGATACAGTCTCTCTCATATAAAAATATCTACCATTTTACCGTCTTGCAGCGGTAAAACAGTAATGAAAAACGCTCTCTTGCTCATTTTTCTTGTGTGAAATTTTAATACATCTTAGACGGTGTCTTTTACTGTCTTAGATGTATTTTTCACACTAAGAATATCTGCTAGGCAAGATATGAGAAAATATCGTCAATTCCCTCACCCGTCACTGAACTCACAAAAAATATATTTTTGCACCCCGCAAGCCTAAGCCACTCTGCGGCTCGCTCAGGTCTCGCGTCCGGTCTGTCAATCTGCGTAACTATCCCGATGACATCGCGGTTGCACATGCAGGTGATGCACGGCGGGAAAAGTGAATATTCCTCCCTCGACGACAATAAAAGTCCGACGACATCCGCCTCGTAACTGTAAAGTGCAAGCGCCCTTCCCAAAATCTTGTTCTCGGCGTACTCACCCGGCGTATCTATGATACAGTCAAAATGATTTATGTACTGTGTCTTATGGTATGAAATTCTCTCGCCGCGCATAGCCTGCGTGAGCGTCGTCTTGCCGCAGCCCGTTTTACCCATAAAGATTATCTTTTTCATTGAGCTTCACTCCTGTATACCTTTTGGTACTTACAATAGCCAGGCAGATATTCACACTCTGCTTTTATTTTAGCGCAATATCAGTTTTACCGCGCCAGAATACTCCTATTATCATACCCAAATTCATTTTCACAAAAAATATCAAGTTTTTGTGATATCGCACACCGTAAAGTGAAGCTTATCATAACAGTAATCCGTTACCGCCTTCATCGCCGCGTCAACCTCTGACACCGTCCCGGTGACTATAAGTGTTCCGCTGAAGCGGTCAACAAATCCAAGCTCAACGCCCGATGCCTTGGTCGCAATGTCAGCCGCTATAATGGCAGTCTCAGCCGGGCTCATTGTTATAATTCCTATAGCCGAGTGCGCATAGTCGACAGCCGGGTCAAGCCCTAACTTCTTATATAATATCTTGTCCGGGTTGGCTATCACATGTGCGAGTGTAATCTGTTTGCCCGGAACGAGCTCCTGAATAATGCGCTGTTTATTTTCGTTGTTGTATTCCATCAGTTTCCTCCTTTTTCACACTAATCCACATGTCTTCATCACACGACACAAATGTAATGTGTGAACTAACCCCCAATCTGTACATCCAGCCCATAGCCCTGTGCCGCAGTCTCAAGCTCCTGTATGTGCTCCTTGCTCATCGGTGTGATGTGGGCCATAGTGTACTCTCTTCCAAGACCGGCATACTTATCCTGCCCAAGCCTGTGATACGGAAGAAGATGTATCTTGTCAACCCCCGGAAGTGTCGACGCAAATCTCGCAATATCGGAAATCCCCTGCGGTGTATCGTTAAAGGTCGGAATTACCGGAACCCTTATAACAAGCCTTGTCTGCCCGGATGCCGCAATCTTTTTCGCATTTTCAAGCATAAGCTCATTGCTTCTTCCCGTGAACTCCTTGTGCTTTTCAGTGTTAGTGTGCTTGATATCCATCAGGTATGTGTCAAGATACGGAAGTATTCTCTCAATCACGCTGTAGTCGGCGCATCCCATAGACTCCATCGCGGTGTCAAGACCGCACTCCTTTGACGCATGTAAAAGTGCCTCGCAGAAATCCGGCTGACAAAGGCTCTCGCCGCCCGACAGCGTTATCCCGCCGCCGGAACGCCTGTAGTAAACCCTGTCCTTCATAACCTCGTTAAGCACATCATCAACCGTCACATCATAGCCTATCGTCTTTGGCTTTCCGTCAACCATCATGGTCTCTATATCATACCTCTGGCTTTCTGGATTACAGCACCAGCGGCACCTTAGAACACAGCCCTTTAAAAACACTATCGTTCTTATTCCCGAACCGTCGTGCACGGAGAATTTCTGAATGTCAAATATTCTGCCCTTCTGTCTGTATATATCTTCCACCACTATCTCCTCCGCTTAAAATCCCTGCTCGGTTCTGTTGATAATGTCATCCTGAAGTGACCTTGACAGTGTTGTGAAAAGTGCACTGTAACCGGCAACCCTCACAACCAATGTCTTGTACTTTTCTGGATGCGCCTGTGCGTCAAGAAGTGTCTCACGGCTCACGACGTTGAACTGTACATGCATGCCCTTCTGGTCAAAGAAACCTCTTATAAGTGCCACAAAGTTCTCAAGTCCCTGTCTGCCCGCAAGTGCCGACGGATGGAACTTCTGGTTAAACAGAGTACCGTTTGAGCAAATTCCGTGGTCAAGCCTTGCGACAGAGTTAGCTGTAGCTGTAGGGCCTTTAACATCCCTTCCCGACATAGGTCCAACTCCGTCCGCAACAGGTGTGTTTGCAAATCTGCCGTCAGGTGTAGCTCCCGTCTGCTGTCCCAGAGGAACATTTGCGGATACAGGGTAAAGACCTGCCTGATACGAGCCACCTCTTGGGTTCTTGTACTTTTCAAGAGGCTTTGAGTATGTGTAGGCCGCCTCCCTCGCAAACTCGTCAACCTCCTCAATGTCATTTCCATACTTAGGAAGCTCATCTATCATCTTTAAAAGTTCCTGATACCTATCATTTTTACCAGAAGTCATCATATCCGGCGCGTTGGCAGTCTTTCCCGCCTTGACGCACTCCGCAACGACATTTGCGATAAGCTCCTGTGTAATCTCCTGACCCGCCGCCTTGCATGAAGCGAGCACAGCGTTCACCATGTCCTCTATCTTTTCCTCATTCTGCACACCTGCATTTGAAGCATCTGCTGCCGCTTTGCCATTATTGTTGTCATGCCCGAAATTGTGCTCAAGAGCATCCTTGTATTCAGCCATAGTGACCTTCTTGTCATCAAATACAAGCTTCTTTATCGCGTAAAGTGAGTCCGCGACATTCGCAATACCAAAGCCCTGAGGCCCAGTAAAGTTGTAAACAGCTCCGCCCTCCTGCAATGACATTCCACGTCCTATACAGTCGTCGACCATACATGACTCGTATGGAAGCGGACATCTCTCACGGTGGGCATAGTCGATTGAATTGTCAGCATCGACAAGCAATCCGATACAATATTCCATCTGCTTTTTATATGCGTCAAAGAACTGCTCATAGCTTGTAAACTGTGTCACATCGCCCGTATCGCAGCCGACCTTTACGCCATTGTCATATCCTCTGTCAAACACAAGCTCGATAACACGGCACATGTTAAAGAACGCCGCATCGTGCCATCCTTCCGTCTTGCCTGCCTTCTGAGGCTCAACACAGCCGATGATGTTGTACTGTCTCGCATCCTCGAGCGTGAGTCCTCTGTTCATAAGTGCCGGAATGATAACCTCGTCATTGTAATAAGCCGGAAGTCCTATTCCGGTTCTTGTAAGCTCCGCCGCCTTCAAAAGGAACTCGTGCGGCGACTTGTTCCAAACACGGACGGAAAGTGACGGCTGTGGAAGTGCCACATGCATTGATGCCTCAAGGCACATAAATGAGAGGTCATTTGTCACATCGTTCCCCTCTGCGTCCTGTCCTCCTGCTATAAGGTTCTGGAAAAGTCCATATCCGGCAAAGCCCTCGGAGCTTGCCGCATCCCTTGCCTTATTTAAATCATTTAACTTAATCCAGATATTGTCGATAAGCTCCTGCGCGAACTCCCTTGTAATTCTTCCGCTCTCGATATCTGCCTTATAATAAGGATACATATACTGGTCAAAACGTCCCGGCGATATTGAATGTCCGCTTGACTCAACCTGCAAAAGCATCTGTACAAACCAGAACGACTGACACGCCTCGTAGAAATCCCTTGCGCCGTACTCAGGCACTCTGTCGCAATTCTGAGCCATTCTCTCAAGCTCGGATTTTCTTGTACTGTCAGTGCATACTGCTGCCTCACTTCTGCAAAGCGCGGCGTATCTGTGCGCATAATTTATTACAGCCTCACAGCTAAGTATAACCGCGTCAAGAAAATGTGTTCTCTTTGCGAAATCCCCGTCACCGAAACGCAGCTTTTCCTTCGCCGCCTTCGCCTCGTCGATTATTCCCCTGTAGCCTATAGCGAGAACCTTCTCGTACTGAACCGTCACATGTCCGACACCATTGTAAAAATAATTTCCCGGCGTAAATATGTTGTGCTCAATCGCCGTCTTAGTCTCAGGTGCCATGTAGGATGCGGCAAGCTCGCTTGTCGTCTTGCCCTTCCAGTATGTATACGCCT
>JBNMKO010000040.1:0-27470 GCA_050874385.1 Eubacteriales bacterium | reverse complement strand
GTATTAAAAAATGTGCCCAAAGGGATTCGAACCCCCGACCCACGGCTTAGAAGGCCGTTGCTCTATCCAGCTGAGCTATGGACACATGCTTGCTACTTTCATAGCAAAAGCGGGTGATGGGAATCGAACCCACGTATCTAGCTTGGAAGGCTAGTGTTCTACCATTGAACTACACCCGCATACAGTCGGGGTGACAGGATTCGAACCTGCGACCTCCTGATCCCAAATCAGGCGCTCTAGCCAAGCTGAGCCACACCCCGGTGTACTTTTTATTTTCTTTTGCGTTATTTCCTTGACGCAAGAATGATTATATTATAACACCTCGAAAAAGTCAACACCTTTTTTGAAATTTTTTTAATTTTTTTGAAAATCAAACTATTGCAACTATTCAAACCCTTATTTTATAAGGGTTTGCGGCTATATAGTGTGCAATGAACAATATGCTTTTTTTCCATCATCTGATATCTCTATCGTTCCATAAGTGCATTTTCTGCCCTCCTGCCTCGGCAATGAAATGCTTCCGGGATTGAACGCACTTATCCCGCGCATGTATGTCAAATCAGGAATATGGCTGTGCCCGTAGAGCGCAATATCCGCTCCGACGGACTCAGCCTTGTCAATAAGCCTGTTAAGCCCCGATTTGACCCCGTAAGCGTGTCCATGCGTGACAAATATGCGATGCCCCGCGATATCCACAATCTCCTCACCCTTTAGAGGACTGCACATATCACAGTTGCCGCGCACCATAACCACAGGACAGTCGACGAACTCCTCGATATAGTCCGCCAAATCACCCGAATCACCACAATGTATAAGCATGTCTATCGGCTTTATGCTGTCCAAAAGCTTGAACAGATTTGTATTATATCCATGCGTATCACTTACGACAAGTATTTTCATAACCATATCCTTTCGCACTGCTACCCAAATATTTTACATCCACTCCTGAATATATTTCTTCATCTGCGTGAGAGCTTTTCCTCTGTGGCTCACCTTATTCTTCTCATCAGCCGTAAGCTGGGCCGTGGTGCGCCCAAATTCCGGCACATACACAATAGGGTCATACCCAAATCCGTTCTCCCCCATCGGTTCATGGGTTATAATGCCCTCAATCGTCCCTCTTGTGGTTTTTATTGTCCCATCAGGAAAAACAGCGGCTATGGCGCACACAAAGCGCGCTGTGCGCTTTTCATCAGGCACACCCTCAAGTCTGTCAATTATGCTCTTATTTTTCACGCTGTAAGGCGTATCCTCGCCAAGATACCTCGCGGAGTATATCCCCGGCTCCTTGTCAAGATAATCCACCTCAAGTCCTGAATCATCCGCCAAAACTATATCATTGCTAAGAGCTGCAACCGCCTTCGCCTTTATTATTGCATTTTCCTCAAATGTAGTGCCATCCTCGACAATGTCAAGGCTGCATCCTGCCTCCTTCATCGACAGTATCTCAACTCCCAAATCAGCCATTATCATTCTGATTTCTCTCATCTTTCCCTCGTTTGTGGTTGCAAATATTATACGCATAATTTTCCCTCTATTCTCCTTTTTGTATACTACTATAAACGAACGCCTTTAAAACATTTAACATATCATAAAAACATATTTTCCTTAATTTCATTTATTTTTGAAAAAAAGAAACGTCTTCATTCTCTGTATCCGCCCATTTATCTCGCATTTGTAAACATTTTAAGACACACGTTGCACTGCTTTGTGTCCTCCGTCCTTATCCAGATGTCACCGTGCGGACTTATATATCCCTCCCCGTCATCTATTATAGCCGCCGATGTAGCCGCATCCCCACGGTACTCCACGGCAACCGGGCGCTTTGCGTTAGGTGTCTGAATATACACAACCACAGCGTAACGTCCGCCCTCATTTAAGTCTACCTTCTCCGGTATATCGACAGTGTAATAACCCGCATTTCCAAATGAGCCCTTTGTCAAAAGCCTTCTTGAACTGAATGATGACTCATCGACAAAATCCTCAACTATATAAATCTCATAGCTAGTATCAGGTGCCACAGCGTAGAACGCCACCGCCTCAAGGCTCTCATCATACTCTGCCGTATACACATTTGAAAAATAGGCGTAATCCCTGTCATAGCCAATCTGTCCAACCCATCCGCAAAGGTCTGTCTGATAGATATTGTCATAATTGTCCGTGTCCTCAATTCCCGTGTAAATCACATTGTGGACACCGATATTACTGTCATAATATGAGACATAAAACACTCCCATATCCCCGAACTCCTCCCCCCAGCTATTTGCACATATAAATGCGCCGTCGCCATCGGGCTCAATGGTAAAATTTGAGGCCGGATATGTATCATCCCATCCCACAATAACAATATCGTGGTTGGGCTTCTCAGGACCTATATAATAGTAGGAATATCTGTCATCATCATAGTATATCGAAGTGCTCTTGCTGTCCGGCATCTCCATATAGAGCGAGCTTTGCACTCCTCCGTACAAAAACACTGATTTTTTTATATTGTCATAGTTTTTGCTCTCCAAAACCTGAGCCTCCTGCAAATGCACGACAGCCTCAAGTCCATCGGGCGAAAAACCATCCCCATAAGGGTCATCCTCCTCAAGCACAGGCCCCGTCCACGATGCGAGATATGCGATTGCCATCGTGTACTCTCCGCCGTCATTCTGTGTCATGCTGAAATTGTTGTTGATTGACATATGGTCTTCCGAGAAATCTATATTTTTTTCCGGCATAAGGCTTGTCTCAAGCGCCATAAGCGACGCAAATGCCCAGCATGTGCCAAATGTGCTCTGATTTTTTATCTCAGGCATTTTCCCCTCTGCCCTGTAATCGTAGGTGTAAGGAAATACCTTCTCACCGGGTCTGGTGTTGGCAAATGCCGCCGTATTGCTGTTGACATCCCATGTATATGTGTACGCCAACCCCTCCTCAATAACCTGCGAAGGCACATATATATGGTTATTTCTCATAAGCACCTTAGCCGACAGCTCTCTGCTCTCATCGTCGCACATCATCGTCTTCTGCCCTGCCGACAAAACCACCCTTGAATTGTATTTTTCAAGTATGAGATGATTGGAATTATAAAAATTCGAGGCGCAGGAAAACCAGTCCGAAAGCATATCAGATGCAATATATAGCTGCATTTCATCGTCAAAAAAGATGCTTTCCTCCTCGGCAGCCACCGGCTTTCCGTCAATCTGTAATTTGATACCCTTTGAGTTGACGCTGGCAGCTATTATACTGCCCCACCTGTTATCCTTTGTGATTGTCGCTGTACCTTGTCTGACAGCCTGCGGATTATAGTCATCCATAAAAACCCATACACTGCATGCTATAACCACAAGCATCACAATCAAATAGCACTTTACCGATTTTCTCAATTCTTCTCCTGCTTTCCCTGTCTTGGCGGCTTCGGCCCTAAGAACTGGTAATAATAAGTCTTTAGCATACCATTATATATTTTTCTGTTGGCATCAGCCTTGCGTCCAAAATATCTCTCCGCATCCGTATATGAAGTAATCATAAACGCCGACCACGAATCAAGTGCGGCAAACTGCCTTCCAAATTCACTGTAAATCGCCGGCAGCGTCTCCTTATCCTCAAGTCGCTCTCCATAAGGCGGGTTGGTTATTATAAAGCCATACTTTTTAGGGTGGCTTAACTCCTTAACCGGGCGCTCCTGAAAATGAATAAGCTCCGACACTCCAGCATTATCCGCATTGCGCCTTGCCGTCTTTAGCACGTCCCTGTCGATATCATAGCCCTGAATATCCGTCTCTATGGACGTGTCCACAAGGTCGTTAGCCTCGTCTATGCAGTCATACCACAATGAACGCTTGACTATGTTGTCCCACTTCTCTCCCGTAAAGCTTCTGTTCATTCCCGGCGCAATGTTAGCCGCCATCATAGCCGCCTCTATCGGGATTGTGCCGCTTCCGCAGAACGGGTCGACAAGTATTCTGTCCTTTTTCCACGGCGAGAGCATTATAAGAGCAGCCGCAAGTGTCTCCGAGATAGGCGCTTTACCCGCAACAGGTCTGTAGCCCCTCTTGTGGAGCGAGTCGCCCGAGCTGTCTATACACACAGTGACCTCGTCCTTATAGTTAAATATTCTTATAGGATACTCACTTCCCGTCTCCTCAAACCAGCTTGTCTTATAGTATGACTTGAGCCTCTCAACCATGGCCTTCTTCACAATCGACTGTATATCCGACGAGCTGAAAAGCTTGCTGTTGACCGTTGTAGCCTTAGTAACCCAGAACTTGCCATCCTTTGGTATCCACTGCTCCCACTCAATAGCCTTGATGCCCTCAAACAGCTCATCAAAGGTATAAGCCTTGAAACGTCCGGCACAAATCATAACGCGCTCCGCCGTCCGCAAAAAAACATTCGCCCTGCACACAGCCTCCGCATCGCCAAGAAATGTAATTCTTCCATCCTCAACGCGCTCAATATCGTACCCCAAATCAATAATCTCTCTTTTTAACACCGCCTCAAGTCCAAAATGACAAGGCACAACAATAGGAAAAGTCTTCATTCATATCTCCAATTCTTTATTATTTATACAATGATTGTAGCCCCAAGCACCCACCTTGTCAAATTGAAATCAGCGCCGTTTTCCATAATTTACCTTATTTTATTCCCCTTTTCGACATTTTTTTCAAAAAACACTTGCAATTTACAATCAACTCATGTATAATGCGTTATGTAAGGTACGAGAGTATCTTATGTATAACCCCTTATTAATTATTTATACTCCCCTCATCGAAAAAGAAGTGGCTCCCCCACTTCTTTTTCACTTTCTAAGCATATTTTTTTGTTTTCCAATATCAAATCACTACCTATATTCCACAATATTACAATTGTTTTGAAGCATAATCTTTTTTAATACCATTTTACAGCTTTATCTATGATACCCAACCAACAAAAGTACCATTTTTAACGCTTTTCCGCACGCGTCTGAATTTGTAATCTGTTATCTTGCGTTTATCCGCACCGAATACACAATAACGGAAACAATCATCACCGCCCACCCGATTATCATTCCCTTTACAAAGCCCATACAATAGCAATATATACATACGAGCGTTGCGATGAACCCTGCTGCCATAAATATGGCGCTTCTATTGTGGTATTTGCGAATAAGCGGCTTGTCGTCCTTTAGACATTCGTATGTATTTTTGTTGATGGTCAATACCCTAATATTCACCTGCATTATGTGTAGAACCATAAGAACAAATTCAACTATGGCAATTATTATAAGTACGGACAGCTTCATAATTTTCTCCTGATTTATTGTAATTATTGCAAAATTATAACTATATCAACTATAAATTAGTGGCTTTAAAATACGCCATAATTTTGTCTGTTTTGCAAATACACATTTTTTCTAAAATTCCATTTACAACATACTAATCATATATGCGGTTATCATTTAATGCTATCCTTTGCAAACAAAAAATAGGTAAATTATGTGCAAACATTGTCTTTATACTGCATTTTAAAATGTAATTTTCGCTTTTTAAAAATAAAAATCAAAAAACTGTAATATTTATATAATTATGCGTAGTATTAAGATGTAACGAATTAATATCGCCGCGGGTGGCGGAACGGAAATGGGGATTGATATGGACGACAGCAGTATAATAGCATTATTTTTCTCGCGCTCTGAACAGGCTATCGCGGAGATTTCGCACAAATATGGCGGGATTTGCAGGAAAATTGCTTTTAATATCTTGAATAATTTTGAAGATGCTGAGGAGTGTGTGAATGACACATATCTCGGTGTGTGGAACAGCATACCTCCGCAAAAACCCAATCCGCTAGTTGCATACATCTGCAAAATTACCAGAAATACAGCCCTTAAAAAATACCACTACAACACCACCAGGAAAAGAAACAGCTCATACGATATTTCTTTTTCGGAATTGGAGGAATGTATTCCGTCTGTTCAGCAAGATGGAGACTTATGCACAGAGGAAAATTTGACAGAAATTATTGAGAATTTTTTAGAAACGCTAGACAAAAAAAGCCGCGTCATGTTTGTAAAAAGATATTGGTATGCCCAGCCTATAAAAGAACTTGCGGTGGAATTTTGCATGACGGAAAACTATGTGGCGGTAAAATTGCTGCGGATTAGGCAGAAGCTAAAAAAATATTTGGAAAAGGAGGGAATTGTATTATGAGACCGGAGGACAAGCTTTCAAACGCGATAGGAAATATTGATGACAAATATATTTTAGAAGCCCTAAACTATCGTCCACACCACGCTTTGTTACATAATACTCGTTTTATGAGGGTTTCTATGGTGGCTGACGACATGGACATACCCACACATGACTTACATAATGCTCGTTTTATGAAGGCAGCTATGGCAGCCTTATGTATTGTAGTATTTATCACTGTTAACTGGTGCATTACAAATATATCAAGCACTGAAATAAAGCTTACCGGCAGCATTAAGACAAACACACAAAAACTGCTATTCAAAGATTATGGTGATGATGTGATTGTCGTTGATGCCCCATGTGAGCTCATCATTGATTACTATGGAGCAGAAATAATTGAAGAAATATATTTATATAATTACGAGACAAATACCAAAACCGAACTTGTAAAAAGTACACATATTGATTTCAAGGTAAATGAACCCGGAGCTTATATAATATATGCCGTCACAAAAAATGGCATCATTATAAATTTAAAAGATTATGTAACAATAGAATATGGGACATTCAATATTTTCGAGTAATATTAACACTTTTTCTATGTGAGATGCAATATATTTTTCCATACTATTGCAGTTGATTTATATGAAGCGGACAGGATACCCCGACCTAAGAAGTCGGGGTATCCTGTCCGCGTTTTGATGAAATGACAGAAATTTAAAAACACACTCTAACCAACATATTTTTTGTTAGAAAGAGTGTGTTTCCCATTTATACAACCTTATATTTGACCAGATAAAGTTTCGTCCCTGAGTTCAACAAAATAACTAAACTACTCTCCATTCGGCTTTTCCCATTTTAAGTAATCTGCACATTTATCATGCATCTCAATTCCAGTTTTTACAGATTTACCGCTCCTTATATCAATCAAGTCAAGTTGTAACTTATCATTTGTATAACCATCCAACAGCTCACAGACAGATATAATCGCCTCGTATGTGACGTTGTATAGCAAATCCTCCAAACTATCATTTTCATCATACTCTGCCAAAGCTTGATACACTGCATTATCTTGAATTGAACTTAATGTTTCAAAAAATTCCTTTTGTATTTCCTGCATATTTCTCATAAAAAATCCTTTTATATGCCCTCTAAGGTAGCACCACATCCGCATCGCTCTCCTGTGACACTTCTGCACTTACATCGCCGCCAAACGCGCCCGCGTTCTGGTCGCCTCCGGCAGTTCCAACGCCTGACGCACTTGTTTCTCCATAGCTCGGAGCTGTTACATTTGTATCGCCATTTGCGCCGAATGCGTTTGTGTCTCCGCCTGATGCTCCTGTGCCCGACGCACTTGTGTCTCCTTGTGGTGTTCCTGCTCCCGAAGCATTGGTGTCACCATAGTTTGGCATTGTCACATTGGTGTCTCCACCCATGCCGGATGCATTTCCATCTCCGCCTGCCGTTCCTGCACCTGAAGCATTTGTGTCTCCGCGCGGTGCTCCTGAGCCCGATGCATTGGTGTCTCCATAGTTTGGCGCTGTCACGCTGGTGTCTCCGCCCATTCCAGAGGCGTTTCCATCTCCGCCTGCCGTTCCTGTGCCCGACGCACTTGTGTCTCCTCGCGGTACTCCTGTTCCCGACGCATTGGTGTCACCTGTCGCCGTTCCCGCACCCGACGCGTTTGTGTCACCACGCGCCGCTCCTGCACCCGAGGCATTTCCATCACCGCGCGCCGCTCCCGTGCCGGACGCATTGGTGTCACCGCGGCTTGGAGTTGTCGAGTTTGTATCTCCTCCATTTACTCCTGCCGCACTGCCGTCGCCTTTGTTTGAGGTGGATGTGCTTGTATCGCCTCCGACAGAACCTCCCGATGTACTCATGTCTCCCCCTGCCGAATTAGCTGCGTTGCCATCACCTACTGTAGATGACCCAGCCTCACCATCACCGCCCGAACCGTCATAACTCTTATCGCCCAATGCGTTCTGTATATCGTCCGCCCCTGTGGTCGACTCCTGCTCGCCTGTATTTTCATTATTGTAAAAATCATCCGGCAAAGCATTAGATTTCGAGCTGTTTTCGGCATATCTTGTGTACTCAGGAAATTCCTTCAATTCAAGCCCGTCATGTATCTCCTGCATAAAGCTCTTCCAGATGGTCATAGGGTATGTTCCGCCCGTGAGATTGTCCATTTTCTTTGGAATGTCATAGCCGACCCAGACCGCAGTTGTGTAGTATGCGGAATATCCCACCGTCCAGCCGTCCTTGTTGTCCGTCGTCGTTCCCGTCTTTACGGCGACAATGGCATCGTCAAGCTGTGCACCTGTGGCAATTCCATGCTCAACGCCATATTGTAGCATTTTGCTCACCATTCTCGCCGCATTTTTTTCATACACAGTATTGCCGCTTCCGCTGTTATCCACAATGGTGCGCCCTTTTGAGTCGGTTATCCTTATAACGGCTGTCGGTTCGCGGTAAACTCCGTCATTTGCGAGTGTAGCGTATGCACTCGACATTTCAATCGCGCTCGCGCCGTAGCTCCATCCGCCAAGACATGCCGCCATGTAATGTTCGTCGGCACTCGCTTTCCTAAAGTGCATAAGCTTTACAAAAGCCATTCCATACTCGGGTGTGAGCTGTTCAAAAAGTTTCCACGCAGCCACATTTGACGACCACGCGAGCGCCTCTGTTAGAGTCACCTCACCCGGATATCGGTTCTCAAAGTTTGACGGGCCTCCTGCCATCGGCGAGTCGTCGATAAGCTCGTCCGGATTATGCCCCAGTCCAAGATACGGTGCATACACCACAAGGGGCTTTATGGCACTTCCCGGCTGTCTGAAGCTCTGGTATGCGCGGTTTAGCGTGTAACCCGGAAGTCCCTGATTTCTTCCACCCACAATAGCCGTGACAAATCCCGTGGCATTGTCTATGCACACTGCCGAAGCCTGCAGCTTGTAAACGCCCTCGTCATTTGTCTCCGTGCTCCACGCCAAAGTATTGTCGACGCTGTCCATAAGAACCTGCTGCTTGTCCATATCGATGGCGGTATATATTCTGTAACCCCCTGTAAAAAGAGTTCTTTGGTACTTTGAATAATAGTCGTCGTACAGTTTTTTGTACGCCGCCTCGTCGTCATCGTCAAGAAAATCATAACGAAAGTTAAAGCCCGCCGCCTTCATGAGTGCGCGCGTGGCGCAATAGTACACATACGTTTCAACGGAGTCATGCTTTTCAGACTCCGAAGGATTTAAAACAATCTCCTCAGCCAAGGCGCTCTGATACTCATCGTCCGATATGCAGTTGTAATCATGGAGCACCCCGAGTATATAATCCCTTCTCTCGACAGTCCTGTCTAAATGTTCAAAAGGGTCATATTTTGACGGGTTGTTCGGTATCCCCGTCAAAAACACAAGCTGCGATATTGAAAGCTCCCCCGCCGACTTGTCAAAATACCCCTGCGCCGCCGCCTCTATGCCGTACAGTCCATTTGCAAAGTAAATATTGTTTATGTAAAATTCAAGTATCTGCTGCTTGCTGTAACGCTTCTCAAGCTCCAGTGACAGCACTATCTCAGTTATCTTTCGCTCCCATGTGACCTCCTGCGAGAGATAAATATTTCGCGCCACCTGCTGGGTGATTGTGCTCGCCCCCTGAGCCTTGCTCTTTGTCCTGAAATTTACAAGTCCGGCTCTGACTATAGCCGAGACATCAATGCCCCCATGCTTATAAAATTTTCTGTCCTCTATGAGAACAAACGCATCCTTGACAACCTCCGGTATCTTGTAGGAGTCGAGATAATAAAGTTCTTTAGCACCGCTGACCGTAGTTATCTCATCACCGTACAAATCGTATACGATACTCGTCTCCGTGCTCCTGAAATCCGAAAGCTTACTCGATGCCGCTATCGCCTTTCCATTGCTTATGTACCTTGCAAAATCAGACAAATAAGGGCTGACGGCGATAAGCCCCAGCCCCATAAATGACAACAATATGATGAATATAATCAGAAAAATCTTGAGACCCTTCTTCATACGCACCTCTAAACCTTACTAACCATCATGCTGTATTCTTCCCAGTTTATATTGTTATTACAGGTCGCAATTACCCACTGTTCTTGGGAATGGAATAACGTCGCGGATATTTCCCATGCCTGTGAGGTACATCACGCAGCGCTCAAATCCAAGACCAAAGCCCGCATGTCTTGCCGAGCCGTACTTTCTGAGGTCAAGATAGAACTGGTAGTCCTCCTTTTTGAGACCGAGCTCGTCCATTCTGGCAACAAGCTTATCGTAATCGTCCTCTCTCTGGCTTCCTCCGATAATCTCACCAATTCCCGGAACAAGGCAGTCCATAGCGGCAACGGTCTTTCCGTCGTCATTGAGCTTCATGTAAAATGCCTTAATCTCCTTTGGATAATCTGTCACAAAGAGCGGTCTCTTGTAAATCTCCTCAGTCAGAAAACGCTCATGCTCTGTCTGTAAATCACAGCCCCATGACACCTTGTACTCGAACTTGTCATTGTGCTTTTCAAGTATCTCAACAGCCTCTGTGTATGTCACATGACCAAACTCTGAGTTTAACACATGGTTAAGTCTCTCCAAAAGTCCCTTGTCAACAAAGCTGTTGAAGAAGTTCATCTCCTCAGGCGCGTTCTCAAGAACATATCTTATAACATACTTAATCATGCTCTCAGCCAAAATCATGTCATCCTTCAAATCGGCAAATGCCATCTCCGGCTCAATCATCCAGAACTCAGCCGCATGTCTTGTGGTGTTGGAGTTCTCCGCGCGGAATGTCGGTCCAAATGTGTAGATGTTCTTAAATGCCATGGCGTAAGTCTCACCGTTTAACTGACCGCTAACAGTAAGATTTGTCGGCTTTCCAAAGAAATCCTTGGAGTAGTCCACCTTGCCGTCCTCCGTCTTAGGCACATTGTTGAGGTCCATAGTTGTCACCTGGAACATCTCACCTGCGCCCTCGCAGTCGCTTCCCGTTATGAGAGGAGTGTGTACATACACAAAGTTTCTCTCCTGAAAGAATTGGTGAATAGCGTAAGCTATGAGTGAACGCACTCTGAATACAGCCTGAAATGTGTTGGTTCTAGGTCTCAAATGTGTGATTGTTCTTAAATACTCCATCGAATGTCTCTTTTTCTGGAGCGGATAATCAGGAGTGCTCTCGCCCTCAACCTCTATTGTGTCCGCCTGAATTTCAAACGGCTGCTTCGCGTCTGGTGTGGCTATGAGTGTACCTGTGACGATGATGGCTGCACCTACGTTTAACTTGCTTATCTGTGCAAAATTCTCCATCGTGTCATGGTATACAACCTGCAAAGGCTCAAAAAATGTTCCGTCGTTCACAACTATAAAGCCAAAGGTCTTAGAGTCGCGCACACTTCGAACCCAGCCTCCAACTGTCACCTTATTCCCAAGATATTTTTCCTTGTCTCTGAATAAATCTCTGATGTTAATTAGTTCCATATCAACAATCCTCTCTAAATGTCTAATTGTATCAAAAGATTGCTATGCACCGCAATCCTTCAAACATCTGTTATCTTTCATCTTACAATATTATTTCCGTGTGGTCAATCGTTTTGTCAGCCTTTTATGACATCACAGACATATATTGCGCCGCCATTTTGGGCGATAATGCCCTCAAGCTCCGACTTTGTGACCGTGTGGCTTATTCCCTCTGACATATAAGCTGCGTTGCTGTTGTCATAAGCGTATATGACAATCTGCCCTTCACCATTTCCCACACGCAAAACATAGCCTTTATGAATATAGTAAAGAGCTTCATCAAGATTTGCCCCCGATATATCCATAAGCTCTCCGAGGCTGTAGCTCTCTGTCAGCGACACTTTCGCCGTATTTTTCTTATATCTGTCCCATATAATATCGCCGGAAGGCGCTACGACCACTCCCGCCTGCTCATCCGCAAGTGCTATTGCCTCGCCCGGTTTATCTGTCATAAGCGCAAGTTTTCCCATGACATAAACTCTGTAGTACTCATTTTTCTTTACAACCTCACTCATGTAAAGCTGCGCCTCGCCGTTGAAAGTGATGCTCTTAGGATATACGACCTTTGTGTCATCGGATGACGGCACTGACACTGTGAGTATGATATACAGCTCCTTCTGCCTCACCTCCGTCGCTACCTGCCTTGTGGTGAGCACTCCGTCAGGTGTCATTGTCGTGCTTAGAAGCTGGTCGTCCGACATATCCGTCACACTTCCATCCTCATTTACAGCCACTCTTTTTATGACAAGCTTGTTGCTGTCCGCCTCGACATCAATAACCCTCACGCCGGATTTTTCATAGTCCTTTATAAGCTCAAGACTTCCGTTCACTATCTCTATGCGGTACATCAAAAACGGATAAAATACATTGTTCTGTTCCGGCTCATCATCCGAATAATCACCCGTTTCCTGTGATATATCCGTTGTATCTGACTCATCATATATATTGGATTTATAAAAATCGCTTCTGTCATCATAGATTTCGGACTTATCTGCCTTGCCATATATGATATTTCCGTCGATAAGCCCCAATATTTTTATATACTCTGTGTCCGCCGCCTCAATCTTTGCCGTCTCCCCCGTGTCGAGATATATTATGTTGATGGCATCGCTGTGGTTCTCATCCGTGCCCTCCTGATAGGCAAACATTGAGTACTTTTGTGAAAAAATGCATGAGCTTTCAATAACCTGCGACGATACAACCATGTACTCCTTAGTGTCATAATATATCGAGTAAATGCTTCCGCCCTGATACATGAAAAATCTTCCGTCGCTGTTGAGATAGGCAAGCGTCTCAACATCCTTTTTTATAACGTCATATATATCATTTCTCGGAATGTAGAGTATCTCATCCACCGCATTTTTCTCGGCATCATAACGGCACACCGAAACGCCCATCTCACCCTCATGGCTTCCGCGGTTCATGTAACCGTAGACAACATAGCTCACATTTCCATCCGCGTCCACGGACAAAATTTTTATTCCATGCTCATCATAAGTCTCCCTCACGGAATCATATTTTGTATCGCTGTCGCCAAATGTAAACAACTGTACAAACTGATTGGACTTTGAGTTGTAGCTCCACAGCTCGCCACCCCTGACAAAGCATGTGACCCTTCCACTGCTGTCGCTTTTCATGGAAAGCTCCTCAAGTCCCGAGGTTATTCCAAGGTAAATTCTTCCCGAGTCATTCAAATCCTCAAAACCGTCAAATATCTGGTCAACATATCTGTCATACCCAAGCACATAGGTTGTGTCTGCGTCGGCGCGCCTTATGCGGAAAAATTCCTTTACGTCGTATACGTCTATTCCCCTCGCCGCCGACGTGCTCACCTGATAATCCAGCCTTATGTCCGCGGTATTTCCCTGTATTTCAACGACCCTAGGCCATATTTTTCCATAGTATTCAGGCTCTAACGCCCCCCAGCCGACCTGCGATAGCTTCGAGTGGATATTTACATGACCAAGGTTAGTGTTGTCACCGGACGAATTAGGCTCAAGCTTTGGAATTATCTCCTTTATCGCCTCGGAATCGTATGTAACCTCGGAAAAATGCAGAACATAGTCGAGCTTGTCATCAAGGTACAAGCCGTCGCCAAGCACAATTCTAGTGTAATACGATGCCGTCTTTTTTTCTGTGGAGACACTGATTTTTAACATGTACTCTGTGTCTTCCTCGAGAAGATTTTTGATGTTTAAAACCGCCTCTACGCGCTCACCCATATTTCCAGTAGTGTTCGCGTCATTGACACTTTGACTGCCGGATGTATTATCGTCCGTCGACGTGTCATCTGATGTGCCATCATCCGACGCAGTGTTTTTAGATGCCTCATCCGGCGACACCACGCTATAGTCCGTGACAGTCGTATTCTCTATGTACTGTGAGCCGTCAAGGCTCCTTATCTCATACGATATCCCGGTTATATTCTGACCGTAGGTTCCTATTCCAATTCTTAACTTTCTTCCCTCCGGCAGCGGCGTTATACACTCATGCAGCATACTCTCATCAATATTTGTTACATAGCCGTGGAGGAGATTGAACTCATGCCCCTCCTCACTTATCATATATACTACAGGAAGTGTCGATGATGACATTGCCACCTTGCCCGAACGCACCTCGTCCGTGGCCCTTGTGAGCACAATCGTCACCACCGCCACCGCGACGAATACAAGAATTGATATCAGTACCTTATATTTAAAATTCTTCAATGTGATTTCCTTTCCAGATAATTAACAGACATTATCTTTACTCCATAGTTATACCGTATAATCTTATCACAAACGTCTTAAAAATAGTATTAATATTTTGTTAATTCATGCTTTATCAACTATTATAGTAAAAATCATAACTTTTTTAGTGATATATTTATCTACACTTATGCGTTGCACAACTTTTGTAAGAAATCAAAATATTATGTTTTTAGTAATCAAGGCTGTTCACCGGAGACGCAAGGTACACCTTCGTTGTGTCCTGCTCCTCGTCGTATCCTATCGCAATGTTCATATTTATTTTGCTGCCGCCTATCGTGATGTAGGAGCCAGCCCCTTTTGAGTACGCATAGATTGTAAATATATCGCCATCCCTGTTCTCTGCCACCACTTTTGCATCAAGCTTTTTAAGCAGACTGTCCGCAAGTTCATTTTTTTCACTGCTGTTTAATGCTCCCTCAAGCGAGCCGACAAGGTTCATGTTAACGTTTCCCTGTATCCCCATCGCATCAAACATTCCCTCGACAAGCTCCCTGTAGGAGTTAGCACAGTCAATATTGTTGTACACAGTTATATTCACATACACATACTGCTCCGCAAAGGTTGTGTTAGCGTCCGCGCCATCCTCGCCCTGTCTCTCCTGCGTGATAGCCTTTATAGTTACGTTTCCGTTGACGCTCTCCTTTGACAGAATTGTGGTGCTTACATCCACCGCATCGCTTCCCGGCTCACCGTCGCGCACACCGCGGCTCTCCTGCTCGGTGGTTATCACACACGGCGATGATATTCCAAGTGCCCCGGCAACATTTTTTACCAGTCTCTCCTTCTCGTCTGCACTGAGATAACACACGCCGAATTTTCCGTACCCCTCGATATATGTGTCAAGCTCGCACCACTGCCGCCCGTCCACGCTGTCAGAAAATGCTGTGCTTATCGACACATTTTTCGTTCTCCCCATGTTCGCCATGTAAATTCCAGTCACCGCAACCCACAATACAACAATTACATATAATGCTCTTTTCATCTGACACCACTCCTTATATAATAATACGCATCTCAAAACAATTTGACACTCGCCGCCAAAAGTCATGTTCAAGGCTTTCCGCCTGATAAATATCATATAAATTATGATGCCTAATTTCATATTTTATTCAAAAAAGGAAATTATACTATACTTATTAATTTATTTTTAACGCTACCATTATAATCAGTTTATATACACCTTCCCCATATATGTCTTTAATATGTAAAAATGCTGCATAATAAGCACTTTCAACAAAATTTCCTACTATAAAAACGGAGAACCGCGCTACTAATCCGACGCAATTCTCCGTTCAATCTAATTATATTTTTTTATAAATTGTACATGTATTATTCCTTTCTAAAAATTTAAAATCAATTAAATACCTTCTAAGTATAGCATAGTCCACATAAATTTTTTTCAAAATTTCATTTACTTCTTCTTCCGTATAGATTACATCATATGAAAATAATTCCGAAACATATCTAAATAATTCTTTTTTATCTTCTACCTTTCTTGGTATTTGAATAATTACTCCTTGTTTTATATATTTATTTATCATATTCATTAACCAACTCCTTTGTTTAACAAGCACTATTCATATTCAATTATTAATGAGGATATCTCCCGCAATAAAATCTACTATACAACTCAGCAATTTCATCAGTATCTATATTTCCCAATCGCTTTGTCGTAATTATTGGCGGTTCTCCCAATTCCTGTATATCCTTTGTAATAATTACTTTTACAACAGGAATATTGAACAGAGCACTTGTAAGATCAACATATAAAATATCCGTATTACCACACGCTTTAAGAATTTTTTTTGATATATAATTAAACATTTTTTCTATAGTATCTATATCTCCATCTGGATAATATTTTGTAATATCAACTATATTTCCATAATTATTTAAATCTTTATCTGTAAAATATGACAAATTGAAAACACTTCCAGGATTATTATATAAATCAATATAATTCTTTTGAGAAAAATTTAAAATAGCTTCATTATCAAAAGTGGGTGCTGTTTGAACTGCTTCTGTTAATGAACGTTCCAGTGCAACCATTGGATATACCGAACACCCCCACCCTCTTGAAGCAAATTCTATGCAATTATCTGTTTTCCATATCCATGTTACTATAACAGGAATTCCAATATCGTTTGTATAATCACGACTTATTACATTATAACCTTTTTTCCTAATATCCTCAATTATTTTTAATAACCTTTCATCTATATTATCATAATCTACAATAGGCTTTCTCTCCCTTTCACATTGTCCAATAATCATTGCATCATGTTCAATTATTTCTAATAAAGCTTGTACAATAGCATCTTCTAAACATGCTCCTGAAGCAAGCCCAGACGTTCCATTATTAAAATAATTTCCTTCAAAAATGGTATCTGTCCAAAACACCAGTGATGCTGGAACTAATTTTTCTTTTTTGCTTAAAAGAGAATATCCATATACATAATCTACGTCCTTATCCATTTTATAACTATCAAATGTTAATCCAACTTTACTCACAGCATTTATTTTTTCATTCACATCAACCTCATATTGTCCACAAACTTGGGGACTACATCTTACAAATTGTTTTGACATATAATCAGCAGCACTCAACCTTTCAAACAATTCAAATCCAGCAGAAAAATAAGCTTGTTCATCAGTTATTCCCTTCCCATACGACATCTGCTTATTTATCATTAGACCACTATTACTATTACATACAGCCTGTGCCTCAAATGTGGGAAGTATATCTGATAAAGGATTATCCTCTACTTTATTAATTAATATATTCATATCACAATATGAAATTGCATCCTCAAGTTTTTTTCTTGTTGCTTGTACTGATACAGTTCTACTACCGCCGCTCTTATATATTATTCTCTTCTCGCTTGTAAAAGGCGGAAAAACATTATTTGTCGAAAGAGACAACTTTTTCACATGTATCCCACAAATATCACAACTAGATTTTCTTGAATAAAGAACTTCTTTACCGTCCCATCCAATATCCAAAGAATATACCACCTGTTTATTTGAATAGAATAGTAGCATTTCATTATTGGAAATAATTGTTTTAATCTTATAACAAAAATCACGGAACAAACCTCCTATGTGTTGTTCCCAATCATCATCAATAATTATTTGCCCCATTTTTTCTATTTCACCATCTATTCCAAATAAAAGCCCATAAACCCTTGTCCTTTGAAGCCTACAACATTTAAGGCATGCATTTTTTCTTGGCAGAACATATGGTCCTATTATGTATTTATTAATTGCAAACTCAACATTAATAAATGGTATGTCTTTTTCACAAAGTATCTTGTTAAATTCATAATAATCTTTATCGCCTTCTGCATGAAGATACAACATTAATTCTTGTTCTCCTATATCTTCTTTTTCAACATAATTTAATTCATTTTTACCAAAATCTCCTTCCGTTATCATATAATCAAATAAACTTCTATCACCACATATTGAAATACATTTATATGTATATTTTATTTTTTCCCTTAATATACCTATTTTACCCAGTTCTTCTATTATATCATCAATATCATTTTCTGAATAATTCTCTTTGAAATTTTCTTTTATTCTCTTAATAGGTATTCCATTCCTTAGTTCAGCTATAATAGAAATCACGTCTTCTGAACATTCATAAGCATTGCTTACTCCATAAATATCTACAATAATATAGTTATTGATAATGTACAAATCAGCATCTTTATTAATTTCATATAACCCCATCTCTATTCCCATACCTTCTTTCTTAATAACATATATCCACAACATGAGACAGCTCCCATAAGAACCCACACTAGCATTAAATTCAAACCATTACTCATATAGCCAATAACTATCAATGCCACTGTACACATCAATGAATTGGTCATATTAAAAATGGATATATGCATATTTCTAGAGGAATCGTTCATTATTATTTTTGTGTGTAAATATACTCCATATAAAATAATATGAATTTGGTAAAAAAATACATATAACAAAAATATGATTAATGAAAATATAGGCTTGCTATTTAATATATATGCAATAATTAAAAGACTAAACTCTATCAAATACATCAAATCACTTCTTAACTTTGTCAATTCAATATTTTTAATTTTCGATAAAATATATGAGCCCAAAATTGTAGCACTGTTAAATCCAATCCAAATATATCCAAATAAATTTAAATCTTCAAATACCTTAGACCATTGATTGCCGGGAGCGCAGTTCAATACGTCAGTAAACGATAACCCAATAAATATCAAAATTATTCCTCTATTATTTAAAGCTATGGAAGTCCAATTTTCTTGTCCCATTTTGTCCTTTTTTTTCTCTACAGTCCTAATTATGTCATTAGGAAACAATACAAAAAAGACCATTGCTATAATAAACAGAAACAAAGATAAATATATCGGAAAATAAACATTTTTTATATATAAAATCTGTCCTGAACAAAATCCAACAATCAAGCTTACAATACAACATATCATATTTGTTTTTGCAAATACCGATGTCACATCCTCCTTATTATTATTTTGTTTATTCTCGTTAACAAACCATGAAGGAAGACATCCAGATATTCCTGCTTCTCCTATGCCCGTTAATACTCCAATAAATACAATTGAGATAATATTTCTATTGGGTTGCAAAAGTAATATAAAACCTATTATTTTCAATATAATTGCAAGAAGCATTGTTTTCTTTGTTCCATAAAAATCAGTAAATACTCCAAAAGGAACCTCAAATATTGTTGATAATAACCAAAAAATAGCATAATACCAACCTATAGCACTATTACTGTAACCTATTTCACTCAACATAACATAAAAAACCGGCATAAAAGCCGCAATTGCTGCGCTTATAATAACTTGAGACAAAATATATCTAATTTTAATTGATATTCTCATATATAACCTCTAATAAATCATTGTATTTTTGATCTAAACTCATTTCATCTATAATTTTTTTTAATCCACTTATTGAAAAATAGGAATCAAATGGATATTTAAAAAAATCGGGACATGCAACTATTTTATCTACAAACTCATGCTGATAATTATGATAGAATTGATTAGCACATCTATCAAACAATGTTTTTTTACTCTCCCAATCTTCATATTCATTTCCATTAAGAAATAAATTATTTAAATAACTTGCTTCTGTTAAATGAAAGTTTACTTTCTGCTTTGCTCGATTTATCCACTCATTTACTGTAAGAAATGAAGAATCTGTCATAATGCAACCTTCAAAAAAATGAGCAATATATTCCTCATATTCTCTATCACATTGTAATCTCTCTGTTTTCATATAATAATTAAATACCGCATGTCCAATTTCATGAAAAAAATTACATATATAATCTATATCTTTATCCCCATTCTCAATATATATTTCAGAATAAGGATATTTTTTAATCCTACGACAAAAGCATGATGATTTTTTGTCTAATTCAACCATTTTTATTGTATCATACATAAATAAATCATTAATTATATTTAAAATACCATCTTGATTTGCAAATCTAGAGTTTTTAATAACATAATCAACAAAATCATAATCAATATTTATTTTCTGCCATCTTAAACAATAATTATGCACATCCTTATATGCCGAATAACTATTACACAGCCCAACACTCTGCCTCCATGTGAAATAATCAAATCCTTTATTCTTTAAAATTATAATATTTATCAGCATATTCAATTCATTATATGTGAGTTTCGATAACTCAAAATCTTCATCCAATGAATATATCTTTAATTTATCATGAAAATTTCTCCATATATTTTTTTTAATAATATACATTATGTAAATAAAACTCTCCTATTTATTTTATTATCCCCTAGGGCGCTTTTCAAACGCTTAGTTACCAATTCCGACCCATTATATATATCTTGAAATGAAGGAATAATAACTTTAACTACTTTCAAATTACAATTTTCAACTGATAAATCAACGCAAATAACATCATCATTAATTTTTTCCAGCAACTCTGACATATTTTTTATACACTTTTCCCTACCTACCATGTCACTAACACCACATCTATCCAAAAATGCACTACAATAATCTAAATTTCCCACTCCCCATTCAAAATACGCTTTATTTTCTGGTAAAGCAAGTAAATTATTATTCTTTAAATCTAATTGTGATAATCTCAATTGTGCACACTCACAAATAGCACCCTCTACTGCCTCATTTAAATCATATCTCGCACAACTTCCATGTGTATATTTGGGAAATCTGTCGCTAGTGTCATCAAACATGCAATGCACAATGTACACAGGTATATCGGAATATAAAAGAACAAGATGACATTTTATGCCCTCCATTTTTAATCTATTAATAATATATTTATTTTTTTTATTAATATATTCATCACTAATTAATCTTGTCCTTTTATTTGCTCTAAATGTTATGGAATATGCATCCCTCTCTACAATTTCTAAAATGGCATTTTCCACTGCTGTATATAAAGAAGCACCCGCACTAAGACCTGTTGTCGTATTTTCTATAGATGAATTTTGATAAGGAAAAAAAACACGTTCAGCCTCAATTAAACATGGTGTATTCTTTTTAATATTAAATGCAAAAATCCACTGTTTTACCTTTTTTTCCCAATCTTCACCAATTTTGTTAACAAAAACATCAATTTCCTTATATTCATGTACCAGTTCAATGTAAGATTTGCAAATCACCTCGTCGTTTGGAAATTGCATAGCAAAAAATCGTTCCATAGCTTCACCTATTGCTGATTTTGCTGCTCTATTTACTGACAACCCCTTTCCACTTTGCGTATCAAAATATACTCCATTTCCACCATTTGTTATAGATTCATATACTTTTACCAATTGTTTTATTTTAGTTTTTCTTTGTATGCTTATTATTGGGCTAAAACGACCAAACTCAATTTCTTTTTTCTTTAATTTTGTGTTTGTTACTTTTAACAGCATTTCTCTTTTTCTATTAAAATGACGAGATACATCGCATAAATCAAAACTATTTTTTATAATACACTTTTTAAATTTATCATAATAAACTATCTTATCATCACTTTTATTTTTCAATAACAACTTAATTACCTTATCAAATCCGTAGTTTTGATAAATTATTCTACCTTCATTTGAATCAATCTCCTTGCACAAATACATAGGTTGTGATTTTTTATACCAATATAAAATATATTCCAATTTGTTTATTTTTTTACAACTCATTATCAGTGTTATATCGAAAAAATCAATAATATAATATAAATTATTATTTTTTAAGTCAGTATCAAGAATGAATGTTTTTATATCAAAATCACATGAAGTAATTCTTAAAACACCAATTTTATCTGTTTTTAAACAAAAAAATATATCTTGGCTAACCCACTCATATTGTTTTAAAATATAATTAAAATCTGCATTTTCCTTTTCGGTTATAAATATATCTTGATAATTACCTATATATATTTTTGAATTTTGTTCTTTATAAAAATACATTTCAACTAAAAAAGGGAGGGTGATATAAAACATCCCCCCTTTTCCCTTTCCCTAATTATTTAGTTGTACCACAAGAATAAGATGACTTAGACTGCCTAGCAACACCAATTTCTTTCTTCACTTTCACAGCATTTAAAAACAGCTTCTTTTTTTCATCTTTTCCCTTTTTTAAATTTAATTTCATTTCAGCTCTCTCCTTAAAAATTTTCTTATTATTTCTTCTTTATGCACCCTTAACATAAATCTTCAATTCCAATGCATACCAAGAATTGAATAAACTTTACCTCAATTTTCTTGTCATGTCACCTACCCAAAGCTGGCAAAAATTTTCTGCTATAAAATTGCCACTTTTGGGTAGGTGACAGCATTTATGTGCGCGTTATAAAATATAACAAAACAATCGAAGGAGGAACTTACCATGAAAAAAACAACAATAATCAAATTATTAATTACATTTATTTTATCAATAAATCTCTTCTTAATAATACGCCAAAATATAAATCCTGTAGATTATAACGACGATTACGTTGAAATATATCATAATCAGACATATCACGAGACTAATAATTAGTTTATTAATAAACTATATAAATTTTCAAAATAAGTGTCATTGCACATCTGACTCCAAAGTATGCATAGATATAAACTATCATTATATGCTTTTTTATTATGTTCTTTTTCATTCCCATTCCATGCAGTATTAAACAAATTACAATGTATCTCCCCTATTCTTCCATACCTCAGTTGTGCCTTGATAACTTTATCTGATATCATATTTGACTGCTCATATCTTCCCATACTGCCAAGAATACTTGCGATGAATGTCATGTAAAACTCATAATCCTTAATATTTTCCTGTGTTTGTATCTCATCAAGGTCTATAAGTCCTTTGTATATTGGTCTAATATGCTTAAAAGCATTATTTTCATCTCCGTTAAACTTGTATTTCGCCGAAATCTGATACAATATTGATTTTTCATTATTAGATAGATATACGTTTTCTGCTGAAAGAATGTTATCAATTTTTACTGTAATTCCAATACAGTCACACATTCTTTCTATATAGGTAACATAATCTAACTTTTTCAATCCATAGGCTGTGATATTCTTTCCCCATTCAACAAACTGTCTATTTACTATGTGTGGTGACAGTTGTTCTTCAAGTTCATTCATCACCTCCATACATTCCGCATAGTTAAATTGCCTGCTCAATCGCTTCCACTTCGTATATAACTCCACAGTCTCTCTTTTATCAGTAATAATTCCCATCCTGTGGTAGCCTGCTGGCAGTCCTAATCTTCCGAGAAGTTCCTCTGCTATATCCCGGTGTGTACTGGCTCTGTTATGTTCTAGGTTTCTCAAGGTCTTCTCGGAACATATACCCTCATACAATTCCTGCATGGTTATTCCCAACATCTTACGCCTTGTGCTGACCACTGTTCCAATGTTATATACAGAATTCTCCTTATAAAAATAGCAATTATTCGTGGTGTATTCCCAGACATCATATTTATTGCACATGTCATGTATTGCACCAAGCCACTCATCTGTCTTGATGAGCAGATTACCGCTATCATCACCTCCATGCCCCGCACCAAGAAAGGCTTTTCTTATTTCCAATATCTCCGTATAATAGTAGCGCACTGTTTTCTGCCGCAGCATGGCAAGCGCATTTTCACAATATTCATACATTCTCGCAATCAACTTGCCATCATTGCCATGTAATGTTTCATCCATTTTTCCTTCTGAAATCATTTTTCTATACATGTATACCACAGTCTTAGGGTACAACAGTGCCTTTGCGGAAAGACTAAATCTTGAATTGTCCAGATACTTCAGGATTTCTTCCAATGAACGCACACTCTTTCTACAATTATGGAAACGATACTCCAACACGATATTGAGCTCATTGATTGACAAATACAGATTTTTAAGACTGCTCCCCGCATTAATCGGCATTGTAAGTTTCAATGCTTTCCTGTACAACGAACATATATCTTCATTTTTTATTGCATCACTTCCCATGGGATTCTCAATTTGACACTGTATTTCCATAATTTTTGCAAACTGCATCCTCACATTATTTTCAGAGTACAAGCTTATGTATTGTTCAATAAGGCTTGCAGCTTGACCCATATTTTTGGTCTCAATAGCGTCTATTATCTCCCACCTTTTTTTCCATTCCTCATAATCATCGTAAAATATATATGTACCCTGTTCCTCGTATACCATACCCAGACGGTCAGTGAGCCTCTTTATTGTCGAGGCATCCGTCTCCCTTTTTCCGCTCTCAATACGGCAAAGATTTCCCTCCGACATAAGCCCGCCACACAACTGTGCAAGCCCCACATCCTGCCTGATACGCTCATCTCTTATTAAAGTTCCTATACTCTCATTACGACATACATTAATCTCTCTATTCTCCTTTATACTTTTATCCAATGACTACACACCTCTTTATTAATTTTGTAATCTAATATTAACACATCTAAATTTATAATTCAAACATAAACGTCCTTTATTTAGACACGTTCTCTTTTCTATATTTAATTATAGCAATCCCATAAATTGTTGCCTATAGCAACTCCTATATCTTAAAATATTGCTTTACATTAAAAGATACATTAATTTTTAAAGTTGCTATAGATATTTTCAGTTCTATAAACAATTTACAAGATATACAAAAAAGCGGAGAACCGCGCTGTCAATCCGGCGCAATTCTCCGTTCAATCTAATCATAATAAGTTAATTATATGGAAACTCTATAAGCTTTACCGACTTACACTCATAGCCATCGTTTCCAATCCCATACGTCAGCTCAAAACACCAGCCCACACAGTACTCACTGTACTCCCCATATATCTGAGCCCTGTACACAAGCTCAATCTCACCTGCATCGTTTTTTACATATCCGGCTGACTGGCGCTGTAGGCTACTAAGTGTTATATCCTGCAAACACTTCCCATTCTCGTCGAAATATCCCAAGTTCTTCCATACATCCACCAACGAAGTTGACTGTATGTCTACAGTCTCATTGATATTCCAATCCTCGCATACGACATTAAGTTTATAATCATCCAAAACCTTTGCGGTAAATGAAAAATCCTTAATCTTTCCGTACTCCTCATCACAGATATCCCCAAGCTCTTTGTATGTTCCATCATCATTTGACAAATACACATCCTGCCTTAGCTGTGCTTTATAGCATTCTCCCCTCAGCATATAATCATCAATGCCGTCCCCGTTAACATCATACACAGCGTATTCCGGCATATCGCCTAAAATACTATATGAATGTGAAAACGGATACTCCGTTCCATCTATATATACACACGGCTTAGAGGTCGCATCTATGTAGATATCATACTCATCGTCCTGTGTACTGTAAATTGTTACATTATTGTCATTGTCAGACCTGTTTGGGATGAACTGCTTCATTTCAAGTTCACCGTCAAGCGGTGTCTTTCGTCTTGTCTCATAGCTTGTATATGTCCCAGTCTCTGATGTGTTCAAGACAGTGCCATCACCGGATGAACTCTCATTATCAGCGCTCTCACTTGGCACATTATCCTCCGCATAAATATCCATCTGCTCAACATGGTCTACAACAAACATATTCTTGTCTGAGTCATAGCGGTAAACCGCTTTCAAAGTACATAAGTATGTGTCGCTCGACCGTTCTTCGCTCTTTTTAGACAGATAATCAACCCTGAGTGTCTGATACATGTAGTCCTCATCAATATCAAACTCAGTTTCAGACCTGAAACCGCCTGTATAATTTCTGTTCGAGTCCGAAAGATAGAACTTATATCCATCCTTAATCTCTCCTCCGTCATCTACATACTGCTGCACTGCCTCCCTAAGTGCAGTCATAAAATAATCGTCGCTTTTCTCATACTCGACAAAACTCATATTTTCTATGTCAAAAATAATCATTCCCTGACGTATATAACCCGTGCCGGAATCGTATGTAGATATTTTTAACTGTTTCTCTCCGTTTCCAAGTGCATCAACTACACTCAATTCAGTTCTTCCATTATGAAAAAGTCCAAGATTGCACTCAGCCGCAAGAGCAATGCCTTTACCATCCTTCCATATCTCAATTCCGCCGTTTAAATCCACCAAATACAGGTCATCATCAAACCTCAATGCCTTATATTTACTGTTCTCATTGTGAATTTCAACAGGCACCACGCTCATTCCATCGGAATACTTCTCCTGCACCACACTCACCCTAAAAAGGTCATCCTCATTCCACACGGCGAACTCATTCTCATCCTCAACAACATAATCCTCTATGTCAAATTTAATTACAGGGTCAGAAATATAATAATGATAATTCTTAAGCGGAAGTCCGCTGCCTATCAGTGCATCAATTTCTGCCTCCGCGTCAGTTTCACCATCTTTTTCATCTATCTTTGTAACGCTTTCTGACTGTGTATCTGACTTCTTCTCAGACTGATTTTCTGAGTTGTCTGCATCATTTTTCTGTTCATCACTCACCTGCCCGTCAGCTTTCTGCTCGCCGGCTGTGGCACTGCCATCAATGGACAAATCTGTCTGTCTGCTTGTGCATCCCGCCGTACACAGTGCCGCAATCACTGTCATAAGCAATACACCTCTTTTTCCTATGTTTCTTCTCATAATCATTTCTCCCTTCTTTTAATATACCTAATTGTGTTTAAATAGAGACAAATGTGTTTAATTCACGTTCTCTAGCCAATATATTTTGTTATACTTCCAAAGCAGTTTACATTTTGAGGCATTAACCTTCTTACAGTGCTTTGTAGGACTTTGGAAATTCAGAGCTTTTAACTGTGGATACAAAGCTGTAACATATCCTCTGTGGGTTTCACCATTTTTATATGTGTACTCAACCAAATCTCTATGCCTAATTCCCAACACATTATCAGTTGTAGCCTTGCTCTGTCTGCGCATTGGTTTTATAATCCAATCTTTTATTTTATCAATATCAGGCTTTAAACCTGTTATGCAGATGGCATCATTGGAATGTGTTTTTTCTATATTCCAATCAATGCGCTTATTTGCCGTATCTCCACCGGTTGTCAGATTTAATGTTCCCAAAAGTGATAACTGTTCCCTAAGCCATTTCTTACCTATCATCACATGCTGGGCATAATTGAGATTTTTATTATCAGAACTGTTCAGCATGGAAAAATATCTGTCCATAAATAATTCTTCTTTTCCCTCAGTTTTCTGATGGCACTTTTCACACAATGTAATCAAATTTCCGAGTGTATTAGAACCATTTAATCTTCTTGGCTTAATGTGGTGTACCTCAAGTACACAGTTAGATTTCCCACATTCCATACATTTACAGCCATCACGAAGAATAACTGCTTTGCGGATGTTTTCATCTAATCTGTTCGATTTCTGATACTGCCAGCTATATGATTTATAACCATCTGTCAATGCCCTGATATCAATGGACACATCTTCAAGCCAATAGCCCGTTATATTAACCCATCTGTTTAAATGATTAATAACTCTTATCACTGCCTGTCGTTTCTGTAAAATACTTGGCGCAATTCTTCCCTGTCTTTT
>JBNMKO010000039.1:0-28624 GCA_050874385.1 Eubacteriales bacterium | reverse complement strand
CTGTATCGACTCTATATCGCCCTGCTTTGCCTCACCTATATATAACTTCGCCGTGTTTGCAGACAACACCATCTGCTCTCCGTCAAAAAGCTGTTGATAAAATGCAATCTCCTCCTGCGAGGTGTAACAGTCCACATACAGGTTAGAAACCGTCTCCTTCACGGAATATTTTATATCTGTCAGTTTGTGCTCAAGGCTGTCTATCTCACCCTGTATCTGCACCGGCTTGTACATCCACTCAAACTCATCGGCGAGCGTCGCCTTTTCAGGAAATTTAAAATTTAAAAGCGGCGACCATCTGAACGTGGACATATTTTTCTTTTTTAGCTGTATGGACTTCACAGCCTGCGTGTACTTCACCTTTGCGAGAGCTATCTTGCTCTGATTTTTCCTGTATTCGGTGCTGTTAAACCAGCCAAGGCTCACAGCCTGCTCAAGCGTCATTGTGGGTATCTGCGCCGCATATACATCTTCTGATGGTGTGGACATTATCTGCGAAAAAAATAAAATCACGCATATTCCAAGAGCAAATATGTTTCTTCTTTTCTTTGCCGCAAAAGCCCTGAACATAGACACCATCTCCAATCCCAAAATTCTTATTTTTCACACTATTCTCTGCAATTTTGCATCAGATACATTCCAAAATCACCGTTTTTATCCTTGCAGTAGAAAGTGTACTGAATACCGCTTGACTCGTCCTCAAACATGTATATATACACTCCACTCATATCATCTTCCTCAAATAAACTCAGCACATAATGCACATCATTATTATAGCTTTCCCATGTAACATATACCTGACAGTCGAGCATGTCAGCAAGCTTATCGTTCTCCGACACGCACACCGCCTCCAATATATTCAGGCTCGTATTTCCCTCATAGTCCGGAAATCCCAGTACATTAATCACATCCTCTATCGTGTAACATACTGTTCCGCCCACAACACATTCATCCTGAATGACATAAATACTGTCCGCTACAACGGAATTAGAAAGCGTGCTTCCAACCGTTTTTCCGGCATAGTAGGCATCTATGCCCTCCATGTAGACCATAAAAAAATCATCATTGTAATATATTTTTTTATTTCCCGTATGGTGCTTTGCTATCTCATCTGAATCGTCTCCTAAAATCTCCGAGTAGACAACCCTGCCCTTGATATAGCTTCCCGAATATATCAGGTTGTCGCTTCCGTCATAAAAGCTGACCTGACCGTCGGCAAGCCCGTCCCTGAACTCCCCGCTGTACATTCTGCTCCCGTTTTCACGGTACAAAGTTCCCTCTCCATTTGCCGCCCCGTTATAGAACTCCCCGTCGTAGTTTATCATTTCCGTCGGATAGTATAAATCCCCATGCCCGTCATATTTTCCTGCCTTAAAACCGCCCTTATACATCAAAATTCCGTCAGAATAGTACAGATTTCCTGTACCGTCATAGTTGTTATCCTTGAAATCCCCCTCATACATAACCGTCCCGTCCGGATAAAAAAGTCTGCCCTGACCGTTTGCCATGCCGTCGGAAACCTTTCCCATATACGCTATGTCGCCCTGCTTTGACCTTATCTTGACATTTCCGGATATAAACCTCAGCGCAATGGAGTCATAATCATACACTCTTACCCCGCCGTTGCCCCCAAAGAGCCTTATGTTGCTCACTTTCGCATAGTAGAAAAATATTAGCAGCCCCATCACAATAATGATAAAGATTGCAAATCTGCGGCTTATAAGCATGCGTCCAAAACTATAATAGTCCTTCTCATCCTTTGGCTTGAAATCGGACATCTTTCTCACGCTGTTCTTTATTTTCCCGGTTATTTTAGGTTTTAAGCTGACATTTTTCTTCATTCCACCATGCTCCTGTCACCTATCACTTCAAAAGAGTTATAAAACAGTCTCAAATACGGTATATCCCCCATTGTGAGCTGCATCACAAGCGTTATCAAAGCCACAACCGCAAGTACTACAAGACACACCTTCACAACATTGAATATCACATAGCTGTGAGCTCTTATAAACATCCATATTCTTTTTGGAAGAGCCGTTCTCTTGGTGGATATGGCACTCAGCAAAAGGTCATCCTCAAGCTCTGACAGCAAGGAATATGAACTGTGTCTGTACTTTTTTGTTATAATCTGTCTGCTCACGCTATCCTTTCCCATTTCATCATAGAACTTGATTAATTCTATAAGCAACGCCTCAACGCATTGCACCTGTGTAAACTCCTCGGACAGTCTATCAAGATTGACCGCATAATCTATGCTCACATCTCCATTTTCATATAAGTTAAATCTTCTCTGCGTTATCACCATATACAGATACGGATACGGGAGTGATGAGGCTATGCACTCTCTTACAATTTTAAGAAATATCTTCTCCCCGTCCTTACATGAAATCTCATCCGGCATAAAAAAGCTGTCAAATGCCCTTGGCGCATTATATTCGAACACAAGGCACAGCTTATCCTCCATGGTAAAACACTCTGTACAGCCGCCCTCCGCCTCAAAAAACATTCTTATAATTCTTCTAAAAAGACGTTTTTCAAGCACCTGGTTTATTATGTATTTTTTTCCGTCATCGTCGCCACATATACGACACAGATAGGCTATGTTTGCCGTTCCCTCATACAGTGTCCCTAAAACTATATATTGTCTTTTAGGTGCATCAATTATCATGTCTATTCTTTCCTCTTTACTATCGCATAGGCGTATGTGCTTATTGACGGGTCACTGAGACTGTAAATTCTTATCTCATACACGCCCTCCCTCTCCGGCGCTGTATATACACCCTCCTCAGATATATATCCTGTGCCCCTCTGTGTCAGCTCATAGCCCAACCTGCAAGGCTCCATATTGTTGTAATGTACATTGAAGAAACACTCCTCCCCCGGTGAAACCACAAGCGACGGTGTCTCGACGACAATTCTCTTATCGGCGTTGAGCGGAATATCCCTGTTTTTAAACTCGACACTGAAATCCGTCGCATACCACCGTATTTTATAGATAAGGCAGCTAATATCCCTCTTTGCCCTTATTCCAATAACAAAATTTCCCTTGCCATTTATGAGCTTGACTGCATAATCAACGTCATCCGCCTCATCATCAAAAATCCCCTGTGTTCCAAGAATTACCGTCTCGTGCTTTTTGTCGGACTCCGGCATTATTTTTCCGAGTGATATATACACATTCCCAAGCCCCATCCCATGTGCAATTTCATCTGAAAATCTGACCTCACCTTTTTTTAAGCGTCCTCCCACCACAATCTCGGCGATGCCCGTCGTCATATTTGCCGATTTAGAGTATTCAGCCGTTATCCTGCCGCCATCGGTGTCAAAGCTGTTGTCCTTGCTGCTGTCCGATAATCTTCCGTCCCTGTAATAATTGAGAAATTCTGCCCTCAACCCGTCATCCGACGGAAGCTCCATGCAATGTCCTTCATTCGTTATGGAAAGTATCTCACATCCTTTTTCTCTTCTTACTATATCTATAGATGCTATGCACACGCTATCCGAATGGCGCATATATCCGCCATCGCGGGCAATTATGTCGTCCACAATTTTTCTTATATTTTTCCTTGACACCTTCACATCATACATGACATCCGCACTCTGAACATTTCTTTTGTCCTCAGTGCATCTTGCCAACGATGCCTTTAACAGAACCGTCGACACACCCTCGTGCATATCCGGCACATACAGCCAAATAGCTCTTTTGTACACTTCACCGCTGTGTAAAATCTGTCTTATATTTATGGGCTCGTCATGCCTGTCATTGTCGCTCAAAAACGATGGAAACTGCAAACTTGCACTGTACTCTAGCTCAACGCCGTCGCATATATCCGAGTTACAGCACTCGATAACAAAATCTGCCCTGACCCTTGTATCAGCACTGACACATTCCGGCATTACAAAACTAAGCTTAAAAAGCTCCGTCCGGGCTATAATGGTTTCCTTTAACAGTATTTGCCTATCTGAATAATTCTGTGGTGGTTCGTCGTTAAGATATATCCTGCACTTTTCGACTATTCTGTTAAACTCATTTTCGTTTTTCCCCGCACTTGCCGAGTACACAGGCTGTATATCCTCCTGCGCGTACTCAAGGTAAAGATAAAGCCTGTCCGATACCGTGTCCTCATAGCCGTCGATTGACGAGAGCTTTTTTATACAGTCATCGACAATGACAATCTCTCTGCCCGTACCGTCCACAGCCATTCCCTTCTCGATTTTTATCGTGGACAAATCGGCGGCGCTCACTCTCAGCCCCTTTGCTATTCCTGTTCCAAACATCACCGAGTTTATAAATCTGCGCTTGTTGTTCACATATTCCTGTTCAGCCTTAAAATCCGCGCTTGTGAGCATCTTGCCCGTGTAATATCTGTTTCTCTCAAAAGGCAGAAGTTTTCTGTTTTTCATCGTGTAGTCACCTCTTATTTTTTATCATTGATAGATAATTACAAAACTTCATGTATTTATAACGTACGTCTTGCAATTTTTCTAGCACACTTCCAGTCGCGTTCTCACTCATTAGAAAAATTACACAACCGTTTAACATAAAATTCAAGTTGTGCAATTATCTATTATCACTAACATTAATCTCGGCTACTCTTACTCTCTCAACATTCCTAAATCTGTCGGAGGAGATTATAACCGGACTTATTTTGTAAAAAATTGATGTCCTGTAGGGTTCATTAGGATAATTCCATATCCTCGACTTTTGTTCCATGTCAAGTCTCAGCAGTTCAACCCGCAAATCAATTCCGTCCGGGCTGTCCTCATCTATGCTCTCGATGGTTATAAGCGGATAATCGTGAAAGTACTGTATTATGCGCCCCATAACTTCATGTTCGCCCGTCGTTCTGTATCTGACATTTCCCATAAAATACGGTGTAATCATATAATACAAATTTAAATAAATAGGCGGATATATTTGTCTTCTGTCATTTGTGTTGTACATCTGTCTGCCTCTGGCAAACTCATCGTTCTCCATAATGTCATACATATACACCCCGAGTGCCATATCGCCTCTGTCCGCCGGATTGCACAGACCAATCTTGTCCTTTTGCTGTATAAATTCCGGGACAAGTTCCTCCTGAAGCAGCTTTATTAACCTTTCGCTCACCTTTGCTATAGCCTGATATCCCTGCATACAATCAAATCTCCATTATCGCCTTTACGTCATCGTAGTATTTTTCAAAGAAATCCCGTCCAACCGTCCTGCCAAGCTTGTAGTACTCATTTCTCGCCGCATACAATACCGCGCCCATCCCTATATCCTCTCTCCTACCAGCCGCGATAAACGCCGCATTTAGCGCGATATTTTTTATATGCCCTCCCGCAAGCTCAACATTTCGTGCGAGAAACCCGTAGTCAAGCTCCGCCACGGGTGTCTCCTTAGAAAAACAGCCTTTCCATATTTTAAGCCTTATATCCTCGTCCGGCATTGGAAACTCTACCATATATTTCATACGCCTTAGAAATGCCTCGTCCATATTTTTCACGAGATTTGTGGCAAGAATGACCATTCCGTCATACTGCTCTATCCTCTGTAAAATGTATGACACTTCCGTGTTCGCATATTTATCCTTTGAGTCCTTGACCTCGCTTCTCTTGCCAAAAAGTGCGTCTGCCTCGTCAAAAAACAATATCACATTGCTCTTTTGCGCGTAGGAAAAAATCTGCTCAAGCTTCTTCTCCGTCTCACCTATGTACTTGTCCACAATCTGTGACAAATCCACCTTGTAAAGCGGTATTCCCAGTTCATTCGCAATGCAGCCCGCCGCCATCGTCTTTCCCGTTCCGGGACCTCCGACAAAAAGTGCCGCCATTCCCCTGCCATAGGGATATTTCTTTTCAAGCTTCCATTTTCCGAATACCTTTGCGCGCTCCTTGGAATACGCACAGATTATCCTAAGACTTCTAATCGCATCTTCCGGCAGCACAAGGTCATCAAGCGTCTGCTCTGTGCGGTGCACAGCGATTGTACCCTTTTGGGGGAACTCTATTACCTGTGTTGCCGCCATGCCAATCACTTTTTTCAATTCATCGCTGCCGATACCATATTTTGCAATCCCCCAAAGCTTTACGAGCTGACCGGGGAGCAGACTGTATTTTGATGCGTACTCCCAAGCGTCAAGCTCCACACCATATTCTGCTGCCAATCCCCTCCATACAGCCTCACGCTTGTCAAACGCGCGCATATCAAGCTCTTGTCTTAACACAACGTCATCGACAACCGCCGACAGCTGAACCTTTGGAAGTGTGCATATTATCACAGGAATTAAAAAAGTGTCCGTAAGTCTGTGAAGCGTACTAAAAAGCGTCCGCAAATCTTCCCTTTTCATGTCCTCATGTTCGATATTGTACAGACATAACACCCCGTCATACAAAAGTGTCTCCCTCGCCGCCTCCAAAAGAAGCTTCTCTATATCTTTTTTTAGACACATACCGTAATCGACATATATAACCGTGACTTCAAGCCTTTTTGCCGCCTCCGTGACAATACTCTTTCTTCCGCTGCCCTCCTCGCCTGCAACCTGTATAAAACGCAGACCGTCGTCTCTGTCAATCGCTTTTTCGATAAGCTCCTTTATGCGGCAAATCTCATCCTCAACACCGTACAGTCTGTGTCCGCACTCGCCGCGGTCTGCAATTCCCACAAGCTTATTTGACATTCTGTCTCCCCCACGGAGGTATTCCACAAGCCTGCTGTCACAGTAAAGCTCACTGTATATGTAGTTTGTCTTTTCTTTGTCAATCTTTACTATATGCGTAAGCTTCTCGTAAATCCCCGCCTGTCTATCAAGCGACACTACATTTCCACCCGCCTCACGGCATATTTCACACGCGAGCTTAAACGTCACGCCCTGCCCCGTAAGCGTCTTTAGTGCATTGTAAAATTCAGGAAATATGTACTGTGCGACACACAGATGCAGTGCTATTATGCTGCACTCATCCCCAAGCAGACCGAAAAGATATGAATACCGCACGTCCGCCGCGTCGACCTCATCCAAAATCCGCGAAATCATCTGCTCATCCTGAACACATATCACATCGTTTTGAACCTTTTCAATCTCTCTCCCAAAATATTTTACAATCTGGTTTATCATCAAACGCGAATACTGTTCTACCCTGTCCATGCATATTCTCCCAAATCAGTAGTCACCGCCCGCAAGCTCCTTTATATTGTCATAGGCATGATTTACAAATGCCATAATCCAGTTTAAAACCCTCATAACCTCATCGGGAATATCCTCCCCGTCCGCCTTTACAAGCTGCGTGTATCTGTAGTACAACTGCCACTCATCCGCATAAAGTGCAAACGCCCCAAAGGTTGGCACGAGATTAATTTTGTTGAGCGCATCAAGCAGCTTGGAGCTTTTATCCCTGTCAACTTTACAGTCAAACGTGACAAAAAACTGTAGAATACCTGTCACTCCGTCAAGCCCCATACCGCCATCGTCGACAAAATTCATCTCAAGCACCGCAGCTCCATTCTCGTCACCGCCCAGCTCATCAAGGAGCATACGATAAATTCTCTGCTCCCCATCCATGAGCACAATGACTTCGTAGCCTGCTGCCTGTGCTTTCTGCTTAATCAAATCCAACAATCTATATTTATGTTCCGCATCCATATACGCCACCTACGTTCTTCCAAGTGCTTTCTTCATCGCCTTTTCGTCCATTCCGCCTGCCAGACCAAGTATGTCATCCACGTCTCCATCCTTGTCCTTTGCCTTCTTCGCATAGTTCTCACTCAACTTATCGCGGTCTGCGTTTACAAGGTCTGAGACGGATGAGTGTTTTGCGGCGGTTCTTATTGCCCTTCTCATGTCCTGACCATGAAGCTTGTACCTCTCCTTGAGCTTCTTATAAGCGTCAGTACCGCCTATAAGCCCCTTCACGCCATTCTTTAGCGACTGCTTCTCAATCTTTTTTGACATGAACTCCTTGCCAACCGCAAGCGCCTGATTTACATAGCCCGCAATCTTTCCGGCTATAGTGCCAAGCTTTGATGAGCCGTACTTATTGAGCATCTCGCTCACCTTGTTCACCGCTGTCGAGGCGATATCAAAGCCTGCCTGCGTCTTTTCCTTCTTCGTCTGCGATGCCATGTATCTTAGCTCACGCCCCTTGTCGGTGGTCTCGTCCGACTGCCCGGCAAGCTTCTCCAATGTCTTTTGGCGCTTGCTGGTCTTATATATATTTACAGCCTGCCCCCCGCCATCCTTGACTGTGTTTACAGTGTCATCTGCAATCTGCTTATACTTAGGACTGATTAAAGCATTAACACTCTCACCCAGACTATTCTTTGCCTTTTGCCACTCACTCTCTTTTTTCTCTTTCGCCGCTTCTCCGTTTTCTGCCTTCTCGGTTTTTATTTTCTTTGTTTCTGTTTTCTCTTTTTCTGTTTCTTGTGTTTTCTCTTTCGCAGTCTCCCCGTTTTCTGCTTCTTCTGTTTTATCTTTAACGGTCTCCACTGTCTCTTCCTTCTCAGGCTCTGCTTCTTCCGTCTCTGTTTTTGCCGTCTCAGATTTCCGGGCTTCTACTTCACCAGTTTTTGCCGTCTCCGGTTCTTTCGCCTGTGTTGTTTTTGTCTCCTCCTTCTGTGTCTCCTTGACAGCTTCGGACACAGCCTCCTCCTTATCTTTCTGCCCCTCAGACTGCTTGGTAAGTGCCATAAGACTCGGCATCTGGCTGAGTTCATCTATAAGCTTATAGTATCTTGACGCATAACCTATGTCCCCGCCTCCCTCTAAATCCTTGAGACGCTCGTTAAACTCCTCCTCAGTCATATCGTCTGAGTCCTTGCTAAATGTCTTTACTCCCTTTCTCGCCGCCCTTGATGCGCCCGTCTTGACCTTGCCCCACGTTCTCTTAAAAAAGCCTTCGCTCTTTTCCTCTGTCTTTTCCGGCGTGTCAGGCTGACTATGTACACTGTCTGTCTCGGTTGTGTTTTCCTGTTTGGCTAATTCTTTTACTATTTCTTTCTGTTTTCTGACACTTTCACTTTCGTCTCCCATTTTTAACCTCCTTTCATCTAATTTTGTAAATATTATTTCAACACTTCTCATTTTGGGCTATAATATATAGAATATTATAACTTAATTTCAAAACCCATATCACTTCACTTCACGCATTTAAACTGCACTTTGCGCAAAAATAATATATAAAATTTGCAATTACTTTTATGTGTTGGTATAATTTTAAGGAAATACAATTCAGAATATTTACGATAAAATGAAAAATATTTTGACCAAAATGGATTACAGAATAGAAAAAGACTACAAATGGAGACTGACATGAGAATTGCCGTATGTGATGATGACAATAAATATGCGCTTAAAATAAAGGACTTAATTATAGATGCCGTACCCGAAATTTTTCAAATTAATACAAGGCGCGAGCCGTCATGTACCGTGGATATTTACAATAAAATCGAAGATTTTATGGCTTCAAACAGCTACTATGATATTGTGTTTATGGATATATATTTTTCGGAAGAAAACAGCATAAATATTTTATCCGAAACGACAGACAAATCCTATTCATGTCTGATTTTTATCACTACAAGCTGCGACTATGCCGTTGAGGCATTCGCCCTCGATGCCGTCCACTATATCGTAAAGCCCGTTGAATATGATGACATTCTTGAAGCGCTCAACAGATGCCGCCTAAGACTTATGCACAATCTTAGAAACACCATAGAAATATCTACTGAAAGCGGAACCGTTCCAATTGAGCTTGACAGTCTTATCTATATAGAAATTTTTAACAAAACCTGCTTTTTTCACACTGAAAATGGCATGTACAAGTCGTTTACCTCATTGAGTTCACTTGAAAAAGAACTTGACACCAACGGCTTTATGCGGGCACAGAGAAGCTATATTGTAAATATGCGGCACATCACGGATTTCTTTTTTGACCACATAATTCTCTCGGGCGGAATGGATATAACCCTCTCACGCCGCAACCGCGCTGAATTAAAAAAGCAATACCAGAATTATATGTTTAATCTTGCAAGAAATTCAAACTTATAAGGAGGTTTTCATGCTGATTTTTCTTCGCTTTTTCATAGGATGTTTTACACAGCTCTTTCCGTTTGCATTTTTAACACTGTACCCGCTAAAGGACAGCTACAGGTTCAGCACAAGAAAAACTTTTACAATAATCTCTGCCATGCTCACGGCGATAAGTGTTTCCTTCGGCATTTTCTGCTGTCTGCTCTACCATTCCTCCATCGGTCTGCACAGTAAATATCTTGTCGCCAACGGTGTCTTTGTGTTATGTCTTATTCCCTGTCTTATAGTATATATTTTTCTCACAAGGACAAGCTGGCAGCGCAAACTTTTTATATTTACATTTGTTATGATTATCGCCTTTATAATCACATACACAAACAATATTATATGTTCGTGGGTTCTTCGCAATGTTGAGGGTCACGATGCTCTGCCGTACCGCAGCTATTCGCTTCTTATACTTATTCTGACAACGGGATTTTCCTGTCCGCTCCTGTATATTATGATAAAGAAACTGTATTTTCCGATAGCTGACAGAATAGAGCCACGCGGATATGGACTTATGAGCGTTCTCTCACTATTTCTGTTTATAACACTGTTTTGCGGGCTTATCTCGATAAACATCGGAAATATATATAATCCGCTCACATTGTTTCTTTTTCTTACATTGATTGTGTCGGTGTGCCTGATATATTTTATCCTTTTCAGACTGCTTGTGATAACGCACGACGACATTATCAATAAGACAAACCTTGAAATGTTGAACACATCCCTGGCAATACAGAGAGAACAGTACAAAAATTTATCCAGTTCGATAGATACAGTTAGGAAAATGAAGCATGACTTCAAATATGACCTGCTCTACATCGAGAACAGCATAAAAAATAACGACAGCCAAAAAGCTCTGGCAAAAATAAACGAGTACATAAGCACCCTTGAGAATACCGAGTTTGTCAGGTTCAGCAATGATAGGACGATTGATGCGGTAATCGGCTATTATCATCAGCTTGGTACAAATAAAGGATTAAAGTTTTCCATAAATGTCGCAAATTTTGACAGCCGCTCCATAGACCCGTCGGATATCGCGGTTCTTTTAGGAAACCTTTTAGACAACGCAGTTACCGCGGCAGTGTCCACCCACAGCGACAAAGCTTTCGTGTCCCTAAATATGGCACTGTCGGGAAATATGCTTGCCATAACAACCGACAACAGCCACAGTGGCAGTCTTCTAAACAATGGCAGTGAATACCTCTCCACAAAAGACAACCACTCCGGCATAGGCTTAAAGAGCATTATGCAGATTGCACATAAATACAATGGGGATGCCGTCTTTTCCCACGATGACAACGCTTTCCATGCGTCTGTTCTGCTTCATCTATAATAGTATAAAAAATACATCTAAGGCAGTAAAAGCACTAACACCTTAGATGTATTTATTTTAAATAAGCTCAACGGTAACTAAACTATTAGAAAATCCACTAAAAGCAGAGTTATCATCACCATTTAAACCTCTGTAATTTTTAATTGACAAAATTGACACATTTATAAATTAAACATCAGAACAGTAATCAGCTTATTTTGCGGATTTAGATATTCATTTCATACTTGTACACCCTGGCCTCATAAGGTCTAAGTGTCGTCGGTGCATCATCACATACATAGTTTGCAATCATAAGCTGTGCGTCCTGCGGTATCTGCTCTATAACACTTGTATCAACGTCAACATTCTTATCCGTGAAGTTGCACATAACCATAAGTCTCTCGTCCCCAAGTGTTCTTGTGTATACAAAAAGCTCCTCACTCTCCGGCAGAAGAAGTTCATAACTTCCATAGACAACAATATCATTCTCATGGCGTAGCTTTATAAGCTTTTTATAGTACGCAAAAACGGAGTCGGGATTTTTAACCTGAGCCGCGGCATTTACGGTCTTGTAATTGGCATTGACCTTTATCCACGGTGTTCCCGTTGTAAAGCCCGCATTTTCGCTGTCATCCCACTGCATAGGTGTTCTAGCATTGTCCCTGCTGACCCTCTTTAGATAACCCATCATCTCGTCATGTGACACGCCGCACTTGCCTGTCAGCTCATTGTAGGCGTTTATGCTCTCGATATCCTTGTAATCCGAAAGTTCATCAAAATAGGCATTGCACATTCCAAGCTCCTCGCCCTGATAAACATAAGGAGTTCCCTGCATCATGTGGAGACATGTTGCAAGAAGTTTCGCGGAAATCTCTCGGTACTCATCGCTGTCATTTCCAAACTTTGAGACTGAGCGCGGCTGGTCATGGTTGGAAAGATACAGACTGTTCCAAGCCTTGCCCTCAAGCCCTGTCTGCCACTTTGACAAAATCTCCTTCCACTCAGGAAGCGGCATCTTATGTCCGTCCCACTTTCCAAAGCGGTGCTTGTCATCGCGCCCCTCACCAACATGTTCAAACTGGAATACCATGTTGAGTTCGCTGTCGTCCGAATTTGCGTACTTTTTCGCCTCATCAACCGTCACGCCTGCTGCCTCGCCGACTGTTATAAGGTCATATTTTGAGAGAACCTTCTTGTTCATCTCCTGAAGATACTCGTGCACATGAGGCCCGTTGGCACATCCGCTGTCGCCGTAACCGTTCTCACCGGCAATACCATCCGGAAGCCCCGGACGCTTAGATATAAGGCTTATAACGTCCATCCGGAAGCCGTCAATTCCCTTTTTGCACCACCAGTTCATCATGTCAAACACATGCTCGCGCACCTGTGGGTTGTCCCAGTTGAGGTCAGGCTGCTTTGTCGAGAAGAGATGTAGAAAATACATATCCGTCTGCGCGTCATACTTCCAAGCCGAGCCTCCAAAGCATGAACCCCAGTTGTTGGGCTCTTTTCCATCCTCTTTTCCCTTGCGCCAAATGTAGAAATCCCTGTATGGATTGTCGACACTCTTGCGGCTCTCCACAAACCACGCATGTTCGTCGGATGTGTGGTTTACAACCAAATCCATCATAATCTTAATTCCAAGCTCATGCGCCCTCGCAAGCATCCTGTCGAAATCTTCCATGGTTCCGAACTCATCCATTATCGCCTGATAATCGCTTATATCGTAACCATTGTCATCATTAGGCGACTTGTATACCGGCGAGAGCCATATCACATCTATTCCAAGCTCGCTAAGATACTCAAGTCTGCTCGTTATTCCGTTGATGTCACCGACACCGTCGCCATTTGAGTCCATAAAGCTTCTCGGATAAATCTGGTACACAACTGCTTCCTTCCACCATGCTTTCTTCATAGAAATACACCTCCGTAAATTTTCATTTTTACCGTTCCTTATTCTCCCCTACGTCCGTCTAAGATAATTCATATACGCCGTCACAAAATCGTTGTACTTAGACTTCGACATATACACGTTATCGCCGTTTTTCAGCTCAATATTGGAGCTGTCATATCTGCTCACCTCAGACAAATTCACAAGAAAACCTCTGTGTGAGCGGAAAAAGTCATCTCCTAACTTTTCCTCCAACACGTCCATCTTCCCATAAAAACTATAACTGCCCTCTCCCATGTTTTTTGTGTGCAAGACAATTTTTCGCGCCTCATTCTCGGCATACATAATATTCTTTACCGGTATGCTGACGTAGCTTCCTTCCACTTTTATTATAAGAGCTTCGTCATTCTTTTCCTTCCGCACACGCCTTACAGCCTTTTCCATAACTTCCCTGAACTTATTTTCGTCAATGGGCTTTAAAAGATAATTGAACGCGCCGACATCATATCCCTCAAACACATACTCTCTGAGCGCTGTCACAAAAATAATAATGGTGTCCGATTTTTCCCTGATTTTTCTTGCGACCTCAACGCCATTCAGACCTCCGCCATTATCATCAAACGATATATCGAGAAGTATAATGTCATACTCCGTACCGTCCTCTATAAGCTCCTCGCCATTATCAAATACATTTACCTGTGCCTCCACGCACTGTCTTGTCAGATTTCCAATATAATCGCGAAATGTTTTATCGTTGTCACATACCGCTATTTTTAACATTTTTTCACTCCCACAGCTTCTATTGCAAACAGGCTTTCAACGTCCCTGTATTTGCCATATCTGCCCGCTATTATATTATATCGGAGTGTTTGCGGGATTATCTGAACTTAAATGTAATGAAATGTGCATTTTTTGTAATGAAAAATTTGCCATATTACTTTGCCACATAAATAATTTTATCATATAAATAAAATAGAATTTTTATCACTCAGCAAAAATACAGACTTATCTGATATACTATATATTTTTTCCCGCCGCAAATCCGCTGCTCCACGCCCACTGTAAATTATATCCGCCGCAGCACCCGTCCACATCGAGCACCTCGCCGCAAAAATATAACCCCGGGCATAGTTTTGACTCCATGGTGTCAATGTTCACCTCAACAAGTCTCACGCCTCCGCTGCACACCTGCGCCGCCGCCACGCCTTTAGAATTTACCACATTGACATTAAAATGCTTTAAAAGCTCCACAAGCTTGTCCGTGCGCCCACCCGACATTTTTACAAACAGTGTCATAAGCTTCTTATTCACAAGCCCCGTGAGAATATCCCCAAGATTAGGAACTTTCGTCCGCGACAAATAATTGCTATTATAGTCTATTCTTTGTGCATTTGCCTTGATTTTATCTATGTACGCGGCAAGCTCGTCCTCGCCATATTCAGGCATCAAATCAAGCTCCGCCCGAACCTTTCTTCCACGCTCAAGTGCCCCCACGGCATGGCGGCTCACCTGAAACACAGGTATTCCCGATATTCCATTGTCCGTAAGCTGAATTTCCCCCGCATCCGAGGCTATACACTTACCGTCCACAAAGAGCTTTACACTGCCCTTTGCGCGCACACCGGAAATCTCCTTAAAGAAACTCTCCTCACAGGTCAGCGCGACGAGCGCCGGAAGCGGCTTTACAATATGATGACCGAACTGCCCGGCTATGTTGTAGCCCAGCGCACAGTTGTCCTCGCCCGAATTTCTGCCCGCCATGCCCTGATTGCACACACCGCCAGCCGCCGAGCCTGTGGCAACGATTAACTTTTCACAATCAAATGAAAATCTGCCCGTAAACGCACAGCCATTTCCATTAGCGGCAATATTTTTATTTCCTGAACTGTTATCTCCTGCTTTTCTGCCGTTTCCCGCCGCCTTTTTGCCGCCGTTCTTTTTCGCATCAGCCCTTTTGTTCTCCTCCTCAACATCCCTCACATTTCCCAAGATACTGAACCCATCTCCATTTTTTTTCACAGAGTCAATCTCACATCCGCATATCAGCCGAACACCGTACTTTACAAGGCACTGTCTCATACAGTCGAGCACGGATGAAGCCTGCTCGCTGTACGGGTACACATAGCCGTCCCTCTCGCGCACAAGCATACCCTCACCGCGGAAAAACTGCGTGACAGCCTCAGAATTAAAGCCGTCTATAACACTCATAATATCCTCTGTGCTGCCACTGTCCGTATGATAACAGCTCCCATCAAGCTTATAGTTTGTGAGGTTGCACTTGCCGTTTCCGGTCACAAGAAGCTTCTTTCCGGGTCTTGCAAGCACCTCGAGAAGTGCCACACTGCGCCCCCGCACACCTTTATTTTCAGCCTTCGCCGCCTGTACAGCCGCCATCATGCCGGAAGCCCCGGCTCCAATCACAACAACATCATATTTCATGAAGTGTGGTCCTCCAAAAATTCGTATAATTCTTCCAAATTCTTAATCTGCATACCCACATATATCTCCCTCTGAAGGTCTATGGGCAAATCAGTCACTTTGATATCCGTATAGTCGTATATCGTCGTAAAATCCTCATAATACACCACAACCTGTCCGTCGAGTGCATACAGTATAAAGTTCTGCGTGGCACTGTAGGTAGGCGCATCATAACTCTTTCTCACCACAATCCTGTTCGTGGAAAACTCGACAAGATTTACGGCGCACAAGCCGCGGCTTACATCGTCCTCATCGGGATTTTCCATATACCTCTCAAGCGTCTCCATATACATGGTTCTGTTAAGCCCCAATATGTCTATCGACGGGACTACAGTGTAACTTGTCGTCGTCATGTGGTTGTTGATGTTATATTCCTCTATGACAAGCTCCGTGTCACGCTTGACAACAGCCTCATCCGCCACCGCCGCCTCGCGCGCCTCATAGTAATCCTTCGCCGGCAGCGTCTCACGATTTCCCTTTGTCACTGCGTAATAGCCTATACAGTAGCATGTCACAAACAATGTCGTAAGTGTAACAAAGCAGATAATATACAATTTTCGCATTCTGCACATCCTTTCCGCAAATTGCTTTTAAAGCAGCCATTCAGGTCATCTTATGACTATTTTAAGAATGTTCTGAACAGTTACTTTTAGTATTGTATATTGTCTGCCTTATTTTATTATTTTATTCTGTCACCTGTGAAAAAATATGGAATTGAGTCAAAGAACGGTATCGAGAGCTCTCCCTCGTTCTTGTCCTCAAGGTATAACATTCCGTCCCTGTCCATAAATTCGCCGACGAACTGGCGGCATATTCCGCAAGGATAAGCGTACTCGCCTGTCGAACACACAACAGCCAACGCCTTAAAGTGCTTTGCGCCCTCGGACACAGCCTTTACCGCCGCCGTTCTCTCGGCACATATCGCCGCGCCGTATGAGGAGTTCTCAATATTGCACCCTCCAAAAATTCTTCCGTCATCCGTCAAAATCGCCGCACCCACGTTGAACTTCGAGTACGGTGTGTACGCATTGTTCATGTATTCCTTAGCCTTCTCTATAAGTAGTTCTCTCTCTGTCATGTAAAAAACCTCCATATAATATGAATTTAAATTTTAGTCCCTTGTAATTCCCACAGCGGCAAGAATGTCCTCCTGCCCTCTTTCCATCACCGCAGCCTCCTCCGGTGTCATGTGGTCATACCCAAAAAGGTGGAGCATACTGTGGGCGGTCAAAAATGCAAGCTCCCTCTTAGGCGAATGTCCGTATTTTTGCGCCTGCTCATACACTTTTTCCACGGAAATCACAATGTCACCGAGCATAAGCTCGCCGCTTTCAGGGTTAAAGCAGTCATCTCTCTCCTCAAGAAAATCAAACTCTCCCGCCTGCTCATAATCCACAAGCGGAAACGAGAGCACATCCGTAGGGTTGTCGATATTTCTAAATTCTTTGTTTATTGAATGTATTGAGTCGTTGTCCGTCAAAACCACGCTGACCTCCGCCTCATACGGACATTTCTTGTAGTCCATCGCCTGATTAATCACATCCTCGATAACCTTCCTATAGTCGAAATCGAAATCAACCTTTGTCTCCTCTTCAATAGTTATTGTCATCTTCTTTACACCTCATTTCTTCCTCTATGGAACTTAGATTACCTCAATCAGCCTACTTTGTCTGCTTGGATATTCTTTTCGCACTGTTTTCGTACTCGTCGTATGCCTTGACAATCTTCTGCACAAGCGGATGACGCACAACATCAGAGCTTGTCAGGCGGCATATTCCAATCTCCTCCACGTTTTTAAGCACCTTTAGCGCCGTGTCAAGTCCGCTCGCCTGCTCACGCGGAAGGTCTTTCTGCGTGAGGTCGCCCGTCACCACAACCTTCGAGCCAAAGCCGATTCTTGTCAGGAACATCTTCATCTGTGCCGGCGTAGTGTTCTGCGCCTCGTCGAGAATTATAAAAGAATTGTCTAACGTCCTTCCTCGCATGTAGGCAAGCGGTGCAACCTCTATAAGACCTTTTTCCATATTGTGCTGGAAGCTGTCCGCACCCATAATCTGGTAGAGCGCATCGTACAGCGGTCTTAAATAAGGGTCAACCTTGCTCTGCATATCTCCCGGAAGGAAGCCAAGCTTCTCGCCCGCCTCTATCGCGGGTCTTGTGAGGATAATTCTGCCCACCTCATTGTTCTTAAAGGCGTTAATAGCCATCGCCATCGCAAGGTAGGTCTTACCCGTTCCGGCAGGGCCCACACCGAACACTATCATTCTCTTTTTTATCGCATCAATGTATTCCTTCTGACCTATCGTCTTTGGCTTGATAGGCTTGCCAAGAACGGTTCTCGCTATCACATCCGCGTCAAGGTCAGACAAAGCCTCCGCCTTATCCTCAAATGCAAGACTTATCGCATAGTCGACATTCTGCTCCGTTATCGTATTTCCCCTCTTTGAAAGCTCAAGAAGCTGTGCAAACACAGCCGCGGCGCGCCTTACCGCACTCTCGGCACCGACAAGCTTAATCTCGCTGTCCCTCGCTATAATTGTGACTTTAAGTGTCCTCTCTATCTTTTTCACATACGCATCGCAACTTCCGAAAATGTTGCTGCTGTGTTCCGCCGGTATATCTAACACATTTTCAATTATACTCAATCCCAATTTCCTCCCTGCCGCACTCGGACTCTATCACATACACAATGCCCGACATCCGCGCTTGTTCATCGTTAATTGTTATTGTAACATTATTTTCTATAATTTGAATACCCTTTTCTTGCAATTTTTCTAAATAATGTGAAAATTTTTCGTTCAAAATGCTCTCAAGCTCCTCATCTGTGTATACAGCCTCGGTCAGTGTATACTCACTGTTGTACGTTGTATCTACCCCGAATGGGAGATAAAAATTCTGGTAAAGACAAAGATTGCTGCTGCTCGTCACAACATCCCTGTACTCATATTTTTCCTTGTAAACGTCAAAATTTATCCCCTTGTTAAAAAGACGGATTTTCACACTTTTATAGCTGTTCCCTGTGTATTCCTTTTTTATGTACGCGCGCTCAAGCTCATCCTCATACGAAAGCTCAACAAGAAGCCTCACTTCCCCATCGGCATACACACTTTCCTGCTTTATCGGCTCGGACGACTCATTTAGCGTTATCACCACCCCACTTATAAGAACATCGCCTTTTTTTACCTCATCCGCGGGCTTTACCGCCGGCGTGCCGTTCCTCGCTATTATGCTGTAAACCTTCCCGTCATACAGCGAAACAATGTTTGACGGACTTCCCTCCGGCACATCTATCACCTCGTCAGCGTTCTCCCTGACATCTATGTCAAGCGATGTCCCGTGTATCGCCGCCGAAACCCATATTATATTGTCAAAATCCCTCCTTATCTGCGCCTCAAGCTCCTCGCAGTCTATGCTGCTTATCTTTGTGCCGTATGTAATGCCATTTTCACTCAGATATTTGTACAACGTATCACTTGAGTTCATATAATTTCCATCAAGCCTTATATTCCAGATAAATCTCCCGAGAACGAGCATCACCGTGATGAACAAAATCACTCCCGCAATAAAGAATTGATGTCTTAACACCTCCCTCACCATAAACGGAAAACCTGATTTTTTTTTGAGGCGTATATGAGGCTTTGTCTTTCTCACAATGGGCTTCAGGCTGTAATAATCCTGCACGGATGTCGTAAATATACATTTGTCCTCCTTAGGATACAGGTTATGTACAAGTATTCCTCTGTTAGCACAAAGATTAAAAAAACGCTCCGAGCAGAGCGAGTCAATCTCCAACACTGTATAACCCTTAAACCACAATATTCCCATAAGCTCCCCGATTTCAATCAGACTATTTTAGTTGTATTGCCTTCAACTGTCCACGAACCATTATCTCATTGTCACCGTAATACTCCACATGCATCCTTTCACCCGTCACGACGATAAACCCGTTCTTCACCCTCAGCTTTAAAATCTCCTCGCTCAGTTCCTTTACAGCCTCAACCCCCTCTACAAACAGTTGTCCATTGCCAACCGTCGTCAGATTGTACTCCTTACAAACCGCATCCCTCGGGATAAACATCGCCTCAAACAGCTTCTCTTTACTTCTCATGCTCACCTCATGCGGTATGGTTCTCACAGATATAATATGAAGTGAGTGCCAAAAGTATGATAATGGCAAAAAAATATGGCAGACGCATACACGTCTGCCATAAAATACACTTGTATTTCGCCGATACCGGCTCAGTATACAATTATTAGTTGAACTTACGCTTTCTAGCAGCCTCTGACTTCTTCTTACGCTTAACGCTAGGCTTCTCGTAATGCTCTCTCTTGCGAATCTCCTGCTGGATACCTGCCTTAGCACAGTTTCTCTTGAATCTGCGTAATGCACTATCTAAAGACTCATTCTCTTTAACGATTACATTTGACATAGCTCACACCTGACCTCCCTCCAGTTGTAAATTGTGCTTCAACTGTTTGGGTTTTTACGCACACTAGACATTATAGCATAAAAAAACTGTATGTCAACTATTTTTTAATTTTTACCAGAAATTTTATAATATTTCATCCATTATATGGATATCCTATTATATCTGCTCCTCCAAGGTCTTCTTTGCCTGCTCAAGAGCCGCATCAATTCCAGCCGGGTTCTTTCCGCCTGCCTGTGCCATGTTAGGACGACCACCACCGCCGCCGCCTACCATTGCAGCACATGCCTTGATGATATTTCCTGCGTGAACACCCTTCTTTACAGCGTCATCGGTAGCTGTGACAATGAGATTTACCTTGTCTGCGCCCTGTGCGGATGCGAGCACAACAACACCTGTTCCGAGTTTCTCCTTGAGGGAGTCTCCGAGATTTCTGAGCTCGTTCATGTCAACGTCGGCAACCTTCACACCAAGGAACTTCATGCCCTTTACCTCGACAACATTGTCCATGACATTTCCAACAGCATCGCTTGCAGCCTTAGCCTTTAATGACTCATTCTCAGATGTTAATGCCTTTACCTCCGCAAGAAGATGGTTAATCTTGTCGTTTAATGTGGCTGGTGTACACTTGAGAAGCTTTGCAGCCTCCTCAAGCTGCTTCTCGATATCCTTATAATATGCGAACAGACCGTCTCCCGTGAGTGCCTCAATTCTTCTAACTCCGGCAGCTATACCTGACTCAGACACAATCTTGAAAGCTGTGATAACGCCTGTGTTGGCAACATGTGTACCACCACAGAACTCCTTTGAGAAATCTCCCATGGAGACAACGCGGACAGTATCGCCGTACTTCTCGCCAAACAAAGCCTTAGCTCCTGTCTTCTTTGCATCCTCGATATTCATAACCTGTGTGACAACCTCAAGGTTCTCTGCAATCTTCTCATTTACGATAGCTTCAACCTTGTCAAGCTCCTCCTTGGTCATCGCTGAGAAGTGTGTGAAGTCAAAACGAAGTCTGTCAGGTGTCACAAGAGAACCTGCCTGCTCCACATGAGTTCCGAGAACAACACGAAGTGCCTCCTGTAAAAGATGTGTTGCGCTGTGGTTCTTAGCTGTCGCAGCTCTCTTAGCCTCATCAACCTTGAGTGTAACCTTGCCGCCGACATGGAATGTTCCGCACTCAACAACGCCGACATGCCCTATTCTTCCACCTTTAAGCTTAATAGTATCAACTACGTTAAAGCTTGCTCCGTCAGCGGTGGTTATTGCTCCGACATCCGCTGTCTGACCACCCATTGTGGCATAGAAAGGTGTCTCATCGACGATGATTGTCCCTTCAGTTCCCTCAACAAGCTCGTCAACAAGCATTGTATCGGTTGTGAGAACCGAGATAACTGACTCATGCTCAAGACTGTCATAGCCGACAAACTTGGATGTGATTGATGTATTTATAAGGTCATATACAGTAGCGTCTGCTCCCATGTAGTTGGTCTCTGTTCTCGCATTTCTCGCTGTCTGCTTCTGAACCTCCATAGCCTTCTTAAAGCCCTCCTCGTCAACCGAGAAGCCCTTCTCCTCAAGTATCTCTGTAGTCAAATCCACAGGGAAACCGTAGGTATCATAGAGCTTGAACACGTTCTCACCTGACAATGTCTTAGAGCCAGACTTTACAAGCTCCTCCTCCATATCGGCAAGAATTGCAAGTCCCTGGTCGATAGTCTTGTTAAACTTCTCCTCCTCAGTTGTGAGAACCTTTAAGATGTACTCCTCTTTCTCTGCAAGCTCAGGATAACCGTCCTTGGACTCGTCTATAACTGTCTTTGCAAGCTTTGCGAGGAAAAGTCCCTCAATGCCTAAAAGTCTGCCATGTCTTGCGGCTCTTCTCAAAAGTCTTCTGAGCACATAGCCTCTGCCCTCGTTTGAAGGGATGATACCGTCGGAAGTCATAAATGTAACCGAACGGATGTGGTCTGTGATAAGTCTGATAGAGACATCCTTGTTCTCATCGGTCTCATACTCGACACCTGCTATCTCACAAATCTTGTCGCGGATAGCCTTCATTGTGTCGATATCGAATACAGTGTCAACATCCTGAACAACAACAGCAAGTCTCTCAAGTCCCATACCTGTGTCAATGTTCTTCTGCTTGAGCTCCGTGTAGTTGTGGTGTCCATCGCTCTCGTACTGTGTAAATACGTTGTTCCACACCTCCATGAAACGGTCACAGTCACAGCCAACCTTACAGTCAGGCTTGCCACAGCCATACTTCAAGCCTCTATCATAGTAAATCTCTGAACATGGACCGCAAGGGCCTGCGCCGTGCTCCCAGAAATTGTCACAGTCGCCGTTCTCGTCGCGGTAGAAACGTGTAATCTTCTCAGCCGGAACGCCGACTTCCTTGTTCCAAATATTGAATGCCTCATCGTCATCGGCGTAGATTGACGGGTAAAGTCTGTCAGGGTCAAGTCCGATAACCTGTGTCAAAAACTCCCAGGACCAGTTAATAGCCTCTCTCTTAAAGTAATCGCCGAATGAGAAGTTACCAAGCATCTCAAAGAAAGTGAGGTGTCTTGCAGTCTTACCTACATTCTCAATATCACCTGTTCTGATACACTTCTGACATGTGGTGACTCTTCTTCTTGGCGGAATCTCCTGTCCCGTAAAATATGGCTTTAGCGGTGCCATACCTGCATTGATAAGAAGAAGGCTCTTATCGTTGTGTGGTACGAGTGAAAAGCTGTTCATACACAAATGTCCCTTGCTCTCAAAGAAATTAAGGTACATTCTTCTTAATTCGTTAACGCCATAAGGCTTCATGGCTTAATCCTCCTAAAAAATAAAAGTAAAATTATTATTGCAAACCAAAAAGGCCTGCTTCCAAGCCTTCCCGGAAAACATATCTTGTTATTGTCCGTAACTTACAGTTACAAAATCGCATCGTATTAACTTATCTACTTATTAGTCTTGTTATCAGCATCAGCGGACTCAACCGCGACTGCTGCCTCCGATGCGACCTTGGCATCATGCCTAGTACGAAGCTTACCACCTAATATAACAGCGCACACAATAACTGCCATCATAAAAACAGCAGTAAGGATTTCTGTGAATACGTCATTTCCTAAGGTAAAAATATCCGCTGTCTCAGATGCGGCAGCAACAACCATATTCCATGCCATAGCCTAATCCTCCTAATATTTATATTATTATCAAACAGGGATATACAATACGTCTGCCAATAATTACAATGATTTTATCACATTTCAAAATTTCGGTCAAGCCGAAGTTGACAGCCTGATTATAAAGTCCACTCTCCGCTCTCCTCAAAATGCTTTGCCGCGCCTGTCGCCTGCCTTATTATCGCCTCATCATAGCCTAAAAGCCCGAGAAGCTTTATCGCATTTCTGCTTGTGGCGCGCCCCGTCATAAGCTTATAGCTGAACTTCACGTCGTTGTCCGTAATCTCCTCCGTAAAATGATAATTTGAATAGAAACTCTCAAGTATGCTTGTAAGCTCAATATCGTGCGTAGCCGCAAAGCATATTGTATCTGAGCAGGCAAGTCCTTTAAGTATCTGCGACGAGGCGGCAATTCTCTCCACAGTATTGGTTCCCCTCAACACCTCATCTATAAAGCAGAGCACAGGATACCCGCTTTTTACCGCAGCCGCATCCATTATTCTCTTTAGAGACTTAATCTCAACCATGTAGTAGCTCTCGCTCCCCAAAAGGTTGTCCTTGAGTGCCATTGAGGAATATATTCTGAATTTTCTTGCCCTGTAAGACTTTGCGGTGGCAAAATCAAGCGTCTGTGACAGTATTGCACATATTCCGGCTGAACGGAGAAATGTCGACTTTCCCGACGCATTCGAGCCCGTTATCAGCACACTCTTGCTCGTGTCAATGGAGTTGGCTACAGGCTCATCAATCAGCGGATGATAAAGCTCCTCTGCCTCAAACATAATCGCCCTGCCCTCCGAAAATTCCGGCTCACAGCTGTATGGAAGACTCTTTTTATATGAAGCCGCCGCAATCAGCGCGTCAAAATATCCAAGCCTGTTATAAAGTGCCCACACCGTCTCCTTCTTCTTGTTAAGCCCGTTCACGACAAAGCAGAACTTTATAATGTCAAGATGTGTAATCATTCTCACATAGTCGAGAAGAAATTCGAGAACTCCGCCCTTTCCGGTAGCCATAATCCACGAAAAGCGCCTTGCCCCGTCGAACTCGTGCACAAGCCCCGAAAGCTCGTCCTTGTAGCCCTCGATGCCGTCAATATTGCTTTTTATAATACCGTCCGCACATGCACACATTGAGAATACCTGCTTGATGCAGACAAAATATGTCTCAATCTCCGCCTTAAACCTGAAATAAGATACCACATTGATTACAGCCATGCCTATAACTGCCCACATTCCAACGGCGATATTTACCGTAAGGCAGTATACAAGCGCGGCAGCAAACAGAATAAGCATTACAAAATGAGGCATCGCCGATGTCTTTTTGCACTCGCCTATGCTCTCTATATAGTCCGCAACCGACATTTTTCTGCTGTAGCCAAAGCCCGAATATATCATCGAAAGCTGTGTGCGCTCCTTCTCATGCTCCGTAAAATAGTCGATAAGTCGTTTTCTCTCCGCAAGCTCCTCATCTTTAACTATAGGTGTCCTTAACATCCTGTAAAGAGCTTCCTGTCCCAGCGACGATGACGTGCAGTCCATGTCCTTGTATACCGCGTCCATGTTGAGGTCATTCCATGTTATGTCGTCGACAGCATTGTCATCACTCTCACTTTGCAAAAAAAATCCATGTGAAATACTCTCAAACTCCTCATAGATGTACTTCTTGTCCGCTTTCTTTCCAAATGAGTCCCTTATCTTTTTCATGTTATTCTGCTTAATCTTGTTTGCCTGATACATGAAAAATACAATAAACGCACATATCGGTATTCCAAAATACAAAAGCCAGTCCATTGTTGTCATCACATTTTCCTCGTTTCATAATTTTTATATAAATAATCGCACATATTTACACTAATTAAGATATCATAATAATCACATTTTTTCCAGTTTTTTTCATACCAATTCTACTTACCGACATCTAACGCACAAATAGTAATGTGTGAAATTGTAATACATCTTAGGCAACATCTTTTTCGGCTTGTATGTATCATTTATACCAACATAAAAGGATAGCACAGTTATTTTATCTAACCGTGCCATCCTTCCAATTTTATGGCAATACATTGCTACCTGTATCGCCACGCCATTATACACTTTGTCAATATCAGTCTAAATTATAAGGCAAATAAGTCCGCCGCTGTTGTCATTGACCACCTTCTGCATGGTGTCCATAAGCTTAGTCTGGCAGTCATCGTTCATCATGGCAAGCTTCGTCCTTATGCCGTCATCCACAAGCTGCTCTATAGTCTTGCCAAAGATATTTATATCCCATGCGTCACCGTTCTTTGTGTTCTCGTCTATATATTTTTTGAGGTCGTTTGCCTGCTCCTCGCTTCCGACTATAGGCGCTATCTCCGTTCCGATATTCACCTTAATCATGTGGTAGGACGGGCTCTCCGCCTTGATTTTCACGCCATAGCGCCCGCCGTTTTTGATTACCTCCGGCTCGGAGATGCTTATCTCATCCCTCGACGGCGACACCACGCCATAACCGCGCTGTCTCACAGTGTCTATCGCCGCGGTGTATCTTGAAAGTCCGCTCTTTTCCTTTGCATACTCTTTTATAAGATTGATAAGCTCGAACTCGTTCTCAATCTTTTCCCCCGCAAGGGAACTTAACATATCATAGTACAGATTTTCATCAACCTTGATATTCAGGCGTATTATGCCATCCGCCATGTCGACAGGCTCGCTCCTTATATCCTCTATGTACTTGTTCTCGACCTTTATGCTGTCCTTGTTAAAATCCTTTATATATGTAATTCTGTCAAGTATCTGACCCGCGCACTCCACCATCGCCTGCTTAATCTCGTTGTCGTCCGGGAGCGTCTCTATCCACCTGTCAAAATAGAACTCTATGCCGTTTACCGGAAAGCTGTTTAGCAAAAGCTCAAGCGTCTTGTTCACATCCCCAAGTGTAAGATGCTCGCAGTCAAGACTTATCGCCTCGGTATCGTAAGTCTTTTTGATATCCTCGACGCAGTCCGTTGCCGCCTTTGCCGACGGGTTTTTTGAGTTTACCACAACCACAAACGGTTTTCCTATCTTTTTTAGCTCATCTATTGTCGCCGCCTCCGCCGCCTTGTAGCTGTCGCGCGGAAGTTCCCCTATACTCCCGTCGGTTGTCATCACAATTCCAACCGTCGAATGGTCTTTTATGACCTTTCTCGTGCCAAACTCTGCCGCCTCGGAAAAAGGTATCTCGTAATCATACCACGGTGTCTTTACAAGACGCTCCTTTCCCTCCTCGACAACACCCGTCGCGCCGTCAATCATAAAGCCCACACAGTCAATCAACCTTATCTTCATTGATACATCCTCTACAGGTGTGATTGTGCATGCCTCCCTCGGTATAAATTTGGGCTCCGTCGTCATGACCGTTCTGCCCGCCGCCGACTGCGGAAGCTCATCCTTGGTGCGCTCCTTTCCGGCCCCCTCCTCCATAAACGGAAGTATAAGCGTCTCGGCAAAATGCTTTATAAACGTCGATTTTCCGCTTCTGACAGGGCCTACAACGCCGATGTATATCTCTCCCTGGGTTCTCGCGTTTATATCCTTATAAATATTATATGTATCCAAAAACAAAAGCCTCCCCCGAATATAATTTGCAACTGCTAAATTATATTCAGAAGAGGTTCTATAATAGAACTTTTTTATAGTTAATTGCTAAAATCCATGCCAATTTTCATTGAACATGCTATCAACTTGATATTCGCAACCACATTATGGCTTTTATTTTTCCAAAATACCCGCTAAAGCCTATTCGTACTCAACCTTTCTGTCGCGCATCATAAGCTCATGCACCGCGTCCTTTGCGCTCTTTCCCTCAAACAGAATTTCATTGATTTTCTCGGTTATCGGCATAGGTATGTTGTACTTTTTTGCAAGGATAAGCGCCGCCTTTGCCGAGTACACGCCCTCGACAACCATCTGCACCTCGTCCATTGCCTCCTGCATCGACTTGCCCTGACCCATAAGTATTCCCGCGCGCCTGTTGCGGCTGTGCATACTCGCACATGTGACAATCAAATCGCCCATTCCTGTAAGCCCGTAAAATGTCTGCAATTTTCCGCCCATCGCAACGCCAAGTCTTGATATCTCATGTATTCCTCTTGTTATAAGTGCCGCCTTTGTGTTATCGCCGTAACCCAATCCGTCCGCGATACCTGCCGCGAGAGCTATGACATTCTTCAGTGAACCGCCAAGCTCTATGCCAAGCACGTCCGAGCTTGTATAAATGCGGAAATTCTCATTCATAAAGAGGTTCTGCAAAAAGCAGGCCGTCTGTTCATCCTCCGCGCCGATAACGCATGTCGTAGGTATAAAACGGCTAACCTCCTCGGCATGTGTAGGGCCTGACAGAACTGCCACCTGAGCTGTGGGAAGTTCATCCTTGATTACCTGCGACAATGTATGAAGACTGCTCTCCTCAATACCCTTTGCAACATCGACGATAATCTGTCCGTCCTTGATGTAAGGCGCAAATTTTGCCGCCGTCTGGCGCGTATAAGGTGAAGCCACCGCCATGACGACAACATCCTTATCCAGAAGCGCCTCCTCTAAATTATCCGTGAACTTTATCGTCTGCGGAATGATAACTCCCGGAAGACATCTCTTGTTCTCATGCTCTTCTTTTAAAAGCTCTATCTCCTTTGGAAGTGCCGACCACACGGTCACTTCATGTCCATTTTTTTCAAGCACAAGTGCGAGTGCAAGTCCCCAGCTTCCCGCGCCGGCTATACATACCTTTGACATACCGCCAAACCTCCGTCCATAACATTTTTGCTGTTAATTTTCTTTTTTTCCGCCCCAAAGCTTGCGCTCATTTCCATGGACAAGTCTCACAATGTTCGCCCTGTGTCTCCAGAAAGCAAGCACGGTAAGGACTGCCACGATGACTATCGCCTCCGCAAGCTCCGCCGGATACAGTCCGGGTATCATTCCGTTAACTGCAAATATAATAAATTCCACAAGAAATCCCGTCATCATAACAAGTGAGCCTAGCGACACATATCTTGAAATAATGGTGACAATCATAAATGTACAAAAGCCAAGAAGGATAAGCGGCCAATATCCAAGTGATACTATAACACCCGATGAAGCTGCTATACCCTTGCCGCCCTTAAAGCCAAGGTAAAAAGGAAAATTGTGACCAAGTATAACACCAAATCCGCTGTATAAAACGAGCACCATTATGATGTCGGCATGGCTCTGCCCGAAAATAAGCCTTACAACTGTGGCGGCAAGCACCGCTTTGACCATATCTCCTATATAGGTTATAAT
>JBNMKO010000038.1:0-28850 GCA_050874385.1 Eubacteriales bacterium | reverse complement strand
TATAATACTCATAGGATTCTTTTTCCACCAATGACATATCCACATCATTCGATAGTTTGTTTGCTGCACGAAGAACAATAATTCTAGTTCTTACAAGTTCATCTATGTCTGCTATGGTTGCTTTTTTATATTCATAGTTTTCTTTCATCCTACACCTCTACCAGCAAAGACTCTCCCTCAGAATAATTTCCACTTGTCCATTCCCATTTCTCCGAAAGTTCTATTTTCCCATCCTCTAATACGCTTGGTACACTATGACACTTTCCAGTTTTTACCTGCATTGCCTGATTCATATGATGATATACAAAATCAAATTCTCCGTTAATTGATACTGTACCTATCAAAAAACCCTTCAATATATTGCCACCACTGTATTCTGCCCATAACAATTTTCCTTTCTGATGATATGTAAATATAGTCTGTTCGTTAACCTCGCCATTCTCGGAATTCATTTTAGGAATGAACCTTCTTCCATCATAACAAATGTCTGTAGAAGCCTTATTAAGTTCTTTTCCATAACCTCATAGGCAAGTATCACTCCATTTTCTACCGGATAACGCTCATGCTTTATTGTAGAAAATCCCAGTTTTTCATAAAGTGCTGCTGCAGGCAATGAAGCATCCAGATATGCCTTATCATATTTTTCCATAATCTGAGCTTCGATATTCTTTATTATAAATGTTCCATAGCCCATTTTCTGGTGTTCCGGCAAAACATAAACTCTTGTAATATGATTATCTTCAAAACAGCCTGTGCCAATCATATTTCCGTCTATTTTGAGGACGCTTACATATCCATTTTCGATATCTCTTTTTATCGCCTCCTTGCTGTGAAGCTCACAGAAAAATCCCACCACCTCTGCCGGATAATATTTCGGATATACTGTTTTTATCGTATGCTGCACCAAATCGTACACAGCCTGCAATTCTTCTATTGTTGCTAATTCATATATCATAATCATGCTCCATATTTTACATATCAATCCACTGAATAAACGCCGTCTTATCCGAGCTGTTATATCCTGCATTTCGATAGAAGTTTAATGTACTTTCTTCCGATAATCTCCATGCGTCACAACATTTTCTACGAATGCATACGGGCGAACACCTCTTGTTAGATTAGGAATAATCACGCATACGCAGGATGCCACAATCTTTCCATCGATTTCACACACAATCAAATGATGATTGGTGTCATTTATAATATTGTTCCATGTATTTTGCAAATGCTTGGTATCCTCAGGAATACTGTCCTCATGTAGATATAAGTATAATCGTAATACTTCATCCAAATCATTTCTATTTGCTTCTCTAATCATGACTATTCCTTTCTTCCAACAATAACAACATATTTGCTCATCCCTATTACAGACTTGTCTTCACAGACAGGCCAATACCACTCACACTAGATTTTAAGCTACTCATCGACCCACATATCTGCATTTTTACTTAACATTGGCAGAAGTCCATCCTTTTATAACTAGTCTCCTTTAAATCTCTACCCTAAATTTCCCTCTACTCCACAACCACATCGGTGTATGAACATCTATGGGAACCAACTCTGTACCCTTCAATATTTCCTTCCACCTATTTGTCACAATCTCCTGCACATTACCCATGCCAGTCTCTTTAGAAGTGATGAGTCCAAGCCTCTCACTTGCCTGAATAACATGAGTATCAGGTGCCACCGTTATATTCTCTCTGTCAACAAACCTCACATCTGTGTACTGTTCCATCACATATAACCAGTAATTGCAAATTTTATTACCACCCAAATATGGAAACTTCTTTTTATTTTTTGATATGTAATCTTTTATCAGAGCAACGGAGTAGTCATTTTCACTAAATAATTTGCGAATATCTCCATCAAAATCGTTTTGTATAGTTTCACATAAAGTTTTCCATATAATTGGCTGCTTATTCGGTTGTAAAGCAACTTTATATTTCAACAATTTCTCCCTTAATTGCTGTTCATCCATATCAATTACTGCGTTTACATCAAAAACATCTGCAGTATCCACATCTCTATAAGTTTTATTCGCACATTCCCACAACATGTACGAATTTCTTTGATAATTAAGTGCCATTGGCAAAGTAAAATATAAATAGTTTTCTTTTGACGATTTATACAATCCGGGGTTCTCATCCTCCGGCATTTTTTCACCGCCAAGTCTGCCTGATTTATAGGCATCTAATAATATATATACTTTGTTTATATCAAATGCTTCCAATTTCGTATCACCTCACTTGCCATCACATTTACAGCGAACTATTTCAATTCCTCTACCCACTTGCCGTTTTCCTTGAAAAAAAGTATTCGCTAATGTTTTCATTTAAAAATACTTCCAACATCTTATCCATTCCATTGGCAAACTTCACATCACAATCTCACTATCAAAATACTGCTCCTGAAAATGAATCTGCTCACAGATTTCTTTCTTGGTAAAAGTCATCCCTTCCGGTGCAACGACCCATTTTTCTTCCAATCATCATTTCTATGAACAACAGCAATCATCTTGTTACTGTTGCTCCGATTATAGAATTATTTTTTACCCGTAAATACTTTTCTATCAATTTCGGCTGTATCAACGGATATGTCCAGTTCTCAGGCAACTCATCCATAAGCACAACTTTCTCCATTTCGCTATGTAATTCTTTCGCAAATTCAGCTATCTCTGCAAAACAAAGCAGTCCAAATGTTTCTTCACCAGTATCATTTACTCTAGTCTTACCTGTCACCGAATATACGCATATTGGTTTTATCTCAAATTTGATAGCTCCAGTCTCTTCCTGCAACTCCCTTTTAGCTGTTTCAAAAATATCCTCCCCAGCTTCTCTATGCCCTCCCGGCACTTCATATGTATCTCTTTCTTTATGCTTGCAAAATACCCACTTGCCGTTACTCTGTGAGATTACTACTGCAAATTTCAATAGTTCGTCATTAACTGTATCATAAAATTTTACTTCCACCATATTTCCTCTCCATGTACATATCTATAATATTTCATTTTCAATAAAATCCGCAATACCATCTTCATCATTTGAACCAATTACAATATCAGCTCTCTCTTTTACCTCATCAATTGCATTCCCCATTGCAACACCTGTTCCACATAATTCAAGCATTCCGATATCTGCATAATCATCTCCAAATGCAATAATTGAATCTGTACTAAATCCACATACTTCCGTAATCTTCATAATTGCGTTTTCTTTCGTCACATTCTTTTTTGTAAACTTGTACCAAAATCCATCAGAGAAACGAATACAATCACAATCAGAGAGACTTCGAGCCAGCTTATCTGCCTTATCTTGATTAAATATCTCAACACACATTTTTAATGAACATTCGTTAAAATCTGAAAAATCTGTATAAATACTATCTCCCCAACTCTTATCTAACTTCTTAGGATCTATTTTATAATTCCAATAATGTGCATCTATTGTGTCTATCGTAATTTCGCAATCATTTCCACAAATATTTCTTGCCATGTCAATCATCACATTCGTTTCTTCTTCGGAAAATTCTGCCCTATAAATATATTCTGTTTTGTATTTTACTAATGCACCTCCACTCGATATTAAAATATCGGGCATCAATTCATTTAAAAATACCAAAGAGTTTTGCTCACTTCTGGAGGTGGAAACACCTATCAATATATCATTTTACCTGCATTTTTTAGAGCTGATAATGTTCTGGTTGATATTGTTTTATCACTCTGTAATAAAGTTCCGTCTAAATCAAATAAAAGAAGTTTGCATTTCTTCATATCATTTTTTCCTTTCCATTCTTCTCAATAATTACATTTGCATCAATTACTACTCCCCACAAATAGAGCCAAACTAGAGCCATTTGATAAAACAAATGCCGGAAGCCCGCATAAATACAGGCTTTCGGCATTTTAATCCGTTATTCAAACTCTTTATGTCCCGGAATTGAATTAACTTATTTCGTTTAAGTTTTGTGTGAAAATGGGGCATATTTTTCTATCTATTACAATAATTATTTCGACCTACTGAATGGTTGTTGCCAAACTGTTGCTATAGGCTAATTATAAAATGTTAACATATAAAATGCAATATGAGTATTTGAAATTCTTTATATTTTAAGAAACAATATACTTAATCTTTTTTATTTTACTTTTGTTATAATAATCTTTTCATCCGAAGAGAAATATATCTTGGGATACATATTTCCAAATCCTCGCACCGTTTCCGAATATGCAACATATTCTTTATCAACTGAATCAATATCATTTAACTCAAGTACAATATCTAAATTTAAATGAGAATAAGTCATTTTATTTATTTCCATTATATATTCTTTAACTTTAATTCCATTATTAAAATAAAGCATCTTGCATATACCACCTGAGCCAACCTGAAAATCCGTCAGCTGAATCTGCTTTGCCTTTTGCTCATCATTAAGTGATTTGACCATGATTTTGGATATTGGAATGACACCTCTTAACATACTAAAAATAGTCCCTTTATCTTCATATATCAACTCATCCGGCTTGGTACGTTCAATAATCATTTTACTATGTTCATCATAAAGCAACCGACTAACTAACTCATTGGAAAGTAGTTCTCGTTCCCTCTCGTCCAATAAATTGCGTTGCAATTCCAAATAATCAATACATTGGTGAATCGATATTCTTTTGTTCATATCTTCAAAAGTAGCCTGCTCTATTAATTTATGTATTGGCTCTAATGTAATTACATCACCAAAATTCTCTTTATTTAGAAAAATCTGAACATCTCCTCGTTGATATTGTCCTCGAAAACCGATATTATCCCCTTTCAATGTCATCCATAATACCTTAGCAAATAAATATACATCCGAAGGTCTAAAATCTAAATCCAAATCGGTTTGCACATTCTCTAATTCAGGTGGCATTATTTTGTATGGTCCTATTCGCTCATTAAATTCTGTAAGCCGTTCCTCCTCTATTCCCCAATACAATCCAAAATCAGAAAGAACTAATCGATTACCTAATATCAATATATTTTCCGGCTTAATATCTCGATGTGCTCCATTCCTCTCGTGGATGCATTGTATAATTCGTGCCAACTGAAGCATATCTACTATCTTGATATATATATATTAGGGGAGTGTGTAAGCTTATATGGTTTCGCTTTAGGCATCAGATACCATGCTTCATCCATAGTTCGAGGTATATCTTGTGGACATTTCTTATCAAGCACCTGCATTATACCATCAATATCCTTCAACTCATTTAAAACAATTATCTCGTTCTTAAATCTCTTATATCTTTTTTCCTTATCTGTGCCTTCATACTCGAAAAATTTAGCCACCATAGGAACCCCCAATCCATTATCTGATAGAAGTTCCACTTCATACACAGCTCCATTGCCTCCCCTTCCAATAGGTCTATTCTTTCTATAAAAACTATACGATTCACCTATGTATTTTTTCCTACCATTCATCTTCTGCACGCTTTCTTTCATATTCAGCTTCGCGTTTATAATTATCACTAATTGCAAAATATATATCTGCAGTATAGGGATAGCGTTCTTGTAATGCTTCCGCATTCTTTTGATATCTTTGATGTAATATAATCTCAGATTTACCAGCATCAACCATATGCACTCCACGTTTGTTTTCTTCTGCTACCACATAGGCGGTTTTTAACGAATCTGTGTAATATTCTTCTATAACCATACGCACAGCTTCACACGGACTATAACCATCCCCCCCAATTGGTGAATATGCCAATAAACGTCCAACCAAGTTCCCGAATAGTCTTTCTTGCTTCTGGTTAATCAGTAGCTCTTTAAACTTCTCTATCCACTTTTTCAGATTTTCATATATGACTTCCCCATCCTTTTCTGTTGGGCAAAACTTTGCTTTATCAAAACCCGAATAAACCTTATTGGCCAATTTTCTCTTTTCTTCGTCAATATTTTCATTGTCATCCGCCTTATATATAATACTAACTAATAACGCATAGAAGGTCGGATCATCCTTCATAATCTTTTGCATACATTTCATATGCTCCCATTCAAGCACATTTCTGCACATCCACTCTAATGTCGCTAATTCTGCACATTTTTCATCATCATCTATAAAAGTTTGTTGTAGAATATTAAATATTTCTTTAAGGTAATAATCGGTCATAGAACTAGCAACATCACTTTTTATATCAGATATTTCAAGTGTAGCTTTATATAATTCTTGAACAAAAATTTTATCTTTTATATTATACAGCAATTCTAAATATGTATTGAATGAACCATATTTTTTACACTCATTTATCGCCCATATAAACACTTTATGCTCCGCTTTATCTGATATCCTTAATCGTAAATTTCTGCTCCAATACATCTTCTTGATATCTTCATTTTCCTTCATAATAAGAGCATTTTCATAATCCTCTACAAATTCTAATGAAATCAAGTTTGTTAGAAGATTTTTATTATCAGATATATTTTTAACCTTTTCTATAACCTCGCTTAAATCTATAATTCCTTTTCTATATAGATAGCTTACATAGTCATAAACATATTTTCCTTCTTTATCATTTTGCATTAAAGAGCAAAATACTTTCTCATCAAACAACCCATCACAATAAAACTGTGCCAGAACTTCACCTACTACGTCATATTTTTCCTTCACAGCCAATTGAATTAATCTATCTATTGAATATCCTTTCTCCTTAAATTCCTTGATTCTTGCATTAATCTCTTCCTCTCTTAATATATAATTTTGATTATGTATTTCTGTGTTTTCTTCTTTAGAATATGGAATAGGATTAAGCAACGGAAAATCATATGCATGCGAAAAAATATACAAATAGTCATAAATCTTTTCACATACAACTATTTTATTCATTACACATTCATATTCACACAATACTTCTTGTGGCATACTCCAATCTGCATCTTCAAAATATCTGTGTCTAAATATCTCATATCTTATTTCATTTTTTATCCTGATTTTTTCTTCGTCACTCATTTTTTTACAAATAAACACTAATTTTTCAAATACTTCTTTTTGAATATTTATATTATAAGACTTTACATGCTGAAGTATTTTAATCCATCTGTCAGCGCCCGTGTATGCTCTATCAATGCACATTCTCAGATATTCAATATATGTTTTATTTACTTCATGTACGTATAATTCTTCTGGTTCATCTATTCTTCTGTATTTAGGTGTATTCAATGTTGAACATATTGAACTTGTCCCATGTGGCAATTTAGATGCAATAACATCCCAAGCATTTGGATATCGTTCAATTGCACTCCTTGCTAACTCAATTTTCTGTTCAACCGTCAATGCACTCTCATTAATCCAAGCACAAAAGACCACATCTAACACACCTTTAGGGCTATTACTTATACTAAATTTAATATTATGTGAGTCAATCTCCCATAACCACTCCAAAGCCCTTGCAACATATTTCTTTTGCTGAATTAGTTGTTCTACGGCCCATAAAACATTGGTATAGTAATGTCGACTTGTCATAAAGTCTCCACCTTTTTCTGCAAACAAGTCGATTAAGCCTTGGGATACCTCTATTTCAGATTCTAGTTTCCTTAAAACACTTTCCGGTGAAGCTTCGCACAACTCTGGCAAATATTGTGAAATATATCCCCATCTTTCTTTACTGGTAATAGTATCCAAAACTTTTGCTACTATATTATCAATTTGCTTTTGATTTTCCTCATGTCCCCTATAATACGCACGCATAATGAGAGTTCTTATCATCCCCCTTTTTAACATTGGAGACCACTCTGGTTTTTTTGCGTAAATGCTCGCCTCAAAATGCTTTTCAAAAGGGTAATCAAAAATAGGCTCTGATTCTATCAACGTCTCGTAAAATAGGTTTATAAATTTATTCCATATATCATCATTTATATAAAGGTCCAGTTCTTCCCAGGCATCTTCTACACTAGCAAGTTGCATATTGCTCCCTGTATAACTATTATTTGATACTATATATGGATTTTCTCTATACAAATATTTCTCTAATTCTTTTTTACATTCAGCATATGCTTTTCCTGACAGTTCCTCAAAAACCAATACATCTCCTGTTGCTTCAGTCCATTTGCCACACAAAAGAGCAGCCATAACCACTTCCGAATGACATTGTACCCAATCTGGTTTGTCATACATTGCACCATCAAAAAGCTTTTTCTTTAACGGAACATATAATCCATGTGTATTATCCACCATCTTATACGCTTCACTTGCATCTATGCCAAGTTCTTTCAACGAATCTATAATATTTCTTTTTGTCCTTCTTCTCAGAACTAATTTATTTTCTGTATAGCAAGGTTCATCTTCATCATATATAAAAATATTAGTATTATTAGGAATTGCCACTATCCTATCTGCATAAAAAAACGGAATCAGAATATTTCCTGACAAATTTGAATGTTGTAATTTATTCCACTGTTCCTCCGACTTAATCACCAATGTGATCCTTTCCGAATTTTTATTTTTTAATTCATTTAAAATTCGATAAGTTGTCTCTTCTCTAGATTTTCCACTAACATATATCCTTGTATCATTTAGAGCATTTTGGAATCTTGATTCGAATTGTTCATCATCAAGTTGAAAAAAATCAATTCCCATTGTTTTGTATTTTGTTTCTCTCCTAATCTGCGCATCTATGTCAGCTATTGAATAGGTAACTATTTTTTCTTTATTCAGCTCCATAATTTTATTTAAAACTAATTCTAAATTTGATTCTAGTGTAGTAAAATAAAATTTTATTTCCTTTTTCATATCGCCCAAAAACATTTCCAGTGCTTTATCCGGATCATTCTCTTCTAAATAGGCTATAATAACCTCCATAAAGTGATGAATATACGTTTCTGCCTCCATTATTGGAATTCCATAACTCATCATCAAATCATATAACTCTTTATAAAGTAATTGTGGAAAATCATATCCATTCTTATCTTTTATTTTTTTTGCTATCCTACCTAGATTATCCTTTGAAAATACGGAATATAAATCATCTTCAAATTTCACCAAAGCATCAGGATTATTCACAAAAAAGTCCCCTGTGGAAACAAATAGCTTTTGCCATTTATAATTTTCCTTAACACTCTCTAATTTTTTCTTAACACCGTCTAATAATAAATCAACTATAGTATCTTTTATTTTTTCTTTCATAGACTAAATCCTTTATTCAATATTTATACACCACGTTCGAATAACTGCTGAGGTTTTCGCTATAGTAATTTCTAAAATATTTGCTTCTCTGCAAAATTCTGAACGTCTGAAATACATGTATAACCACATAGGGTCAATTATTTTCTTTCCTTCGCTCGTCAAATAAAATACCATATATAAATGTGACACTATACATAATCCATCTGTACGATAAGCAATTGAACCTAATTCCAGTCGAGTTGGATTATACATAAAAGCGCCATTTTCTACTATCTTATATGGTTTTAAGTCGACTCCATCTGTATTTCCTTTAGGTGTTGCAAAAACACCTTGACTATTTATGCCTACAATTAAATCTGTTCCATACTTCAAATCTTTATTGTAGAGTGCTCGATGTAATTGCACAATCTAATTTTAGTCAATCCCATATCCAATCCCCCTAAACGCTTCTTCCAGCATGTGCTGGGATTTCTTCTCTTGTTTCATGATTTCTTTCGTCTCAAATTGAATACGAGCCATTTCTTTTTCATAGTCAATATCTAAATCATGGTCAATAAACTCAATATATTTGCTTGGCGTAAGTGCCCAACCTTTACTTTCTATTTGATCAATACCTACGCTTCGATAAAGTTCCGGTATTTCATAATTTGCTCCGTCAGTGCCCTCACTTTGCCATGTATGATATATAGCTGCTGCTTTTTCAATCTGCTCTGTAACCAAACGAACTTTCTTTTTACTCTCATCCTTTACAGGATTTTCTGTCCACTCACGTAAGTCCATAAATAAAATTTCATATTCACGATTCCGAAGCTTTCTATTATGGTAATTTCCACCCTTTTTATTTTGATTCAAAATCCAAAACGTTACACTAATATCTGTAGTGATAAACAATTCTCTTGGAAGAACAATAATCGCCTCCACTTTATCGTTCTGAATTAATTTCTTACGGATTTCCAATGTATCACTATCATTTAAAGCTCCGTTAGCAAGAAGAAATCCTGCTACTCCATCAGCTGGTTTTAAATGCGAAAGCATATGAAGAATCCAAGCATAATTTGCATTACTTTCAGGTGGTGTAACATAATCTGACCAACGAGCATCATTTTTCAAGTTTTCATTATACCAACCTTTAAGATTAAAAGGTGGATTTGCCATAATATAGTTAAAGTACAATCCCTTATGCAAGTCATGGGTGAATGATGAATCTGCTTCATCTCTAAGATTATGGCTAATTCCACGCAATGCTAAATTCATTTTTGCAAGACGATATGTAGCCGGTTCTTTTTCCTACCCATATACATTGATGCCATTTAAATTTCCCTGTTTTGATTTTACCAACTCGGCACTCTGAATAAACATTCCGCCCGAACCGCAACAAGGATCACATAAAGTTCCATCGTATGGCTCAATCATTGCAGCAATAAGCTGCACTACATCATGAGGTGTATAGAATTCTCCCTCCTCTTTTGTCGCATTTACTGCAAACTCTTTAAGAAAATATTCATATACACGACCGATAAGATCTTTTTCCTCTCCAAATGCCTTATGGCTGATTTTATTCACTTCATCAACAATCTTCTTTATATCATTCGCAGCCAGATTGCGTGCTGTAAATGTACCTTTTACAAAACAGCCTTTTAATTGAGAATCTTCTTCCTCAAGTCTTTGTAATGCTGTATCTAATGCAACATTTAACTTAGGAGCAGGAGTATTTATAATTGTTGACCATCTAGATTCCGGCGGTAAATTATATGTACCGTCTGCAAAAGTATCATCATCAAAAAATGCTACTCTAATATTTTCATCCTCAGGGTCTAATCCTTGTTCTTTAAGCGTCTGCTTTAATTTCTCAACAACGTCCTCATACTTCTCTCCGATAAATCGCAAAAATACAAGTGTAAGCATCATATCACGTTTTTCAAAAAAAAGAACCCGAATTACGTGCTGCACGTAAATAATCTCTGCAATTAAATAAAGTACTATCTATGTTCAATGCTTTTTCAACCTTTTTCTTTGCCCTATTACTTTTCTTCCCTTTCCTCATCCGGAACAAATTCCATAATGTCCTGTATATTGCAATGTAATACATTACATATTTTTTCTAAAACCTGTACTTACATGTTCATTCGTTCCCAGTTTAGCCAATGCATTCGTGGTAGTTCCAGCCTTATCTCTAAGGTCTATCTTCATCATATTTTCATCTATTAATTTTTCCACAGTTTGTTACATCTGATTGCCATCGCAAACATGCATATAAATTTCATCAACGCATTTAATTTTTCCATGTTTTATCAAAACATCTGCAATAACCCCGATTTTGTCCGATTTAAGCCTATTCATTATTCTTTCTTCTTCAGTAATAATTCCCTTTATAGCTTTTCCATCATTATAAGAAAACTTACTCTGTATATTTTCCAACATATCTATCGTTTTGTACTCTTTTCTCAACCTTTCATCTACGCTATACAGATTGAAACATGCCCGAACTCCGCCGAGAATCGCATCTAAGACTTGCAAATCCTCTGCTGCTTTCATATCATCTTCATGACTTTTTTCTTTAATTAATACATATGCTAAATCAATCAAATTTTGTTTACATGCAACCATATATGGCATACTATTCCTCCCCTTTTTTAAAGACACCCTAATATATTTATTTCATCTTTAAATAATATTTTTACCTGTTATCCATACAGCTCTCTCAAAAACATTATGTATGAATAAATCTATTTTATCATATCTTTTACAATTTGTAACCTGCCAGACCTGTCAAATCCACTTCACGTCCTACACTTCTTCCGTTTTAAATTCTTTCTACACACCCCGGCAAATATAAAAGCCTTGCTAATCCCCCCAATTTATTGTATGATAAGAACAATGTTAAGTTATTTAAGTTGTTAATAGAAGCTTTTAACAAAACATTAAAAGAGTCATTAAAAATTACAGGAGGAAATACCATGAGCAGAGAGATGGTAGTCGTTATTGACTTTGGCGGTCAGTACAATCAGTTGGTTGCAAGGCGTGTCAGAGAATGTAATGTTTACTGTGAGATATACTCATACAAGACGGATATCGAGAAGATTAAAGCCATGAACCCTAAGGGCATTATTCTTACCGGCGGTCCGAACAGCTGCTACGAGCCGGGTGCGCCGACATGCACTGAGGAACTTTTTAATCTCGGAGTTCCGGTGCTTGGTCTGTGCTACGGCGCACAGCTTATGATGCATGTTCTCGGTGGCAAGGTTGAAAAAGCGCCTGTGCGCGAGTATGGAAAGACAGAAGTTTTTGTCGATACAACTTCACCTTTATTTAAGGGAGTTGGAAGTCCGGCAGAAAATGTGGCAGGAATAAAGTGCGATGACCACAAGAGTGATATAAATGCAACATCCTGTTGGATGAGCCATTTTGATTATATATCAAAAATAGCTCCGGGCTTTAGAATTGTAGCGCACACAGCTGACTGCCCTGTTGCGGCAGCGCAGAATGAGGAAAAGAACCTCTACGCAATCCAGTTCCACCCGGAAGTTCTTCATACCATTGAAGGAACCAAGATGCTCGAAAATTATGTCAAGGGCGTATGCGGCTGTGCCGGCGATTGGAAGATGGACTCCTTCGTTGAAAATACAATAAAGGACATTCGTGAAAAAGTCGGCGACGGTAAAGTTTTACTCGCTCTTTCAGGTGGTGTTGATTCATCTGTTGCTGCCGGACTTCTTTCAAGAGCAATCGGAAAGCAGCTCACATGCGTATTTGTAGATCACGGGCTTTTGCGCAAAAATGAGGGCGATGAGGTCGAGGCTGTATTTGGTCAGAATGGTCAGTTCGACCTTAACTTTATAAGGGTTAATGCGCAGGAGAGATACTACAGCAAGCTTGCAGGCGTTACAGAGCCTGAGCGCAAGCGCAAGATTATCGGTGAGGAGTTTATCCGCGTATTTGAAGAGGAAGCCAAGAAAATCGGCGCTGTCGACTTCCTTGCGCAGGGAACGATTTACCCGGATGTCGTTGAGTCAGGTCTCGGCGGTGAGTCCGCGGTAATCAAATCACACCACAATGTCGGCGGTCTGCCTGATTTCGTTGATTTCAAAGAAATCATTGAACCGCTCCGCGACCTTTTCAAAGATGAAGTCCGCAAGGCAGGTCTTGAGCTTGGTATTCCTGAGCGTCTCGTATTCCGCCAGCCATTCCCGGGGCCTGGTCTTGGCATAAGAATTATCGGTGAGGTCAACGCCGAGAAGGTTCGCATCGTTCAGGACGCTGATGCAATCTATCGTGAGGAGGTTGACAAGGCTGTTGAAGCTTACAAAAATGAGCACGGTGCTGCTCCTTCATGGATGCCTAACCAGTACTTTGCCGCACTCACCAACATGCGTTCAGTTGGTGTTATGGGTGACGAGCGAACCTACGATTATGCAGTTGCACTCCGCGCGGTCAACACCATCGACTTTATGACTGCCGAGTCGGCACAGATACCGTTTGAAGTGCTCCAGACTGTTATGAGCAGAATTATAAACGAGGTGAGGGGAGTCAATCGAGTATTCTACGATTTGACGAGCAAACCACCCGGAACTATAGAATTCGAGTAAAAAACTATAACTGGGCAATTACAAAAAATGCACACAAATAGCTGCTCTTTGTTTAAATGTCAAGCGGATATTCGCAATCCGCTTCGCTTCTTGCTCATAACCAAATAACTGCTTCTCAGTTTATCAGGAGGGGCTCGTACCCCTCCTGATACAAGCAAGTCCCCACCCCTGCTTATTGCGCTTCGCAATTGAAGCAGGAGACTTACTTGATTTGGTTAAAATAGATTTCAAAAAAATATTTCTATAAATAATGAATAAATTTATGTAATATTTTAAATTTCTTCATTATATAGTAAAAAATTGAAGTGCCATAGAAAATCCCGGAAATGCTGAGAAAATTACTATTTCCGGGATTGTTTTATATCTTATTTTTTAATGCTTTGAGGTTTCACCCTCATTTTTTATATCAATGTGGTTACTTTACAAAGCTACTCTTATCTATAAGCCTAAACACCTGCTCCACCGTCGCACTCATGTTCTTCTTGGCACTCTCATTATCCATCGCATCCTCAAGCGTCGTGACAGAGCGAAGTATAGGAAAAAATGCGTCAATTCCGTGTTGATTACAGAGAACAGCATCATCCGTGACACAGCCTGAAAATGCTATAACCGTCTTGTTATATTTTTTTGCAAGTTCGGCCACGCCGATAGGAGCCTTTCCCATAACAGTCTGTGCGTCCAATCTTCCCTCGCCCGTGATTACAATGTCTGCATCCTTTATATAATCCTCAAGCCTTGTCTCGTCGAGGACAATCTTAACTCCCGACTCTAAGATGGCATTTGTGTAGGAGAGAAATGCGAATCCAAGTCCGCCAGCTGCCCCTGTTCCGGGCTTGTTCATGTCGGCTTCTTCATATTTTTCATGTGTAAGGCGTGCATACCTTTCAAGCCACCTATCCATTTTTTCAATCATGCTCGATGTTGCACCCTTTTGTGGTCCGAAAACCGCGCTGCATCCCTGCTCGCCGCACAGCGTATTTTTCACATCACATGCAATCTTAAAATTGCAATCTTTTAATTCCGGGATAACGTGCTCATCTGATATTTTTTCAATCATTGACAAGCCCTTTGCACCAAACGGAACCTGTCCGCCGTCGGCATCAAGAAATTCATATCCGAGAGCCTGCAACATTCCCACACCGCCGTCGTTTGTCGCACTTCCGCCGATACCGACGATAAAATTGCGGCATCCCTTGCCGATTGCATCGCATATCATCTCTCCGACACCGAATGTGGTGGTATTGAGAGGATTTCGCTCCTGTTCACCGACCAAGGTTATCCCAGCCGCAGCTGACATTTCCATGATTGCCGTTTTTGTCTCCTCGATAATGCCATAAGCCGCTTCCACCTTAGAACCGAGTGGACCCGTAACCATGACTTTCTCAGTTTTACCGTTCATGCCGAGCGTGAGAGCTTCAACCGTCCCCTCACCGCCGTCCGCAAGCGGACGCACAAGCACATCAGCATCGGGCATCACCTTATGTATGCCCTCCGAAATGGCATTTCCCGCTTCAAGCGAACTCAAACTTCCTTTAAATGAATCTATCGCTACTACAATATTCATATTACTGATGATATGTCTCAAGGAACTCACCAAGCTTTCCAAGTGCTTCCTCAAGTACCTCCACTCTTGGAAGATATACGATACGGAAATGGTCAGGATGCTTCCAGTTGAAGCCTCCGCCGTGAACTATGAGTACCTTCTTCTCCTTTAAAAAATCGTACGCAAACTTCTCATCGTTTGTGATATTGAACTTCTTGACATCAATCTTAGGAAAAGCGTAAAAGGCAGCCTTAGGCTTTACAACGCTGAGTCCCGGAATATCATTTATCGCCTTGTACATGAACTCCCTCTGCTCGTAGATACGTCCACCCGGTACAATGTAGTTCTTCACGCTCTGGTAACCGCCGAGTGCGGTCTGAACTATCGACTGAGCCGGAACATTTGAACAAAGACGCATATTTGAGAGCATATTTATACCCTCGATATAATCCCTTGCCGATTCCTTGTTTCCGCTCAAAATCATCCAGCCAACTCTGAAACCTGCAATCATATGTGACTTTGAAAGTCCGCTGAAAGTTACACAGAATACGTCTGGTGCAAGCGATGCTATTGAGATATGCTCCCCGTCGTCCATGACAAGTCTGTCATAAATCTCATCGGAGAAAATTATGAGCTGATTTTCTCTCGCAATCTGAACTATCTGCTCCAAAACCTCCTTTGGATAGAGAGCACCTGTCGGATTGTTCGGGTTTATTATTACGATTGCCTTGGTCTTTGAGTTCACTTTCTTCTTGATATCGTCGATATCAGGGTTCCAGTCGGACTGCTCATCGCACAGATAATGGACAACTTTGCCGCCTGCAAGAGTTGCCGTCGCCGTCCAGAGCGGATAATCAGGTGACGGAATTAAAATCTCGTCGCCGTCATCTAAGAGTGCCTGCATACTCAGGTTTATGAGCTCACTCACTCCGTTTCCTGTATAAATATCGTTGATTTCAACATTTGGAATATTTTTAAGCTGTGCATACTGCATGATAGCCTTTCTCGCGGAAAAAAGTCCCTTTGAGTCGGAATAGCCCTCGCAGTCCGTGAGCTGTTGTCTCATGTCGTAGACAACTTCCTCCGGTGCTCTGAAACCAAACGGTGCCGGGTTTCCGATATTGAGCTTTAAAATATGCATTCCAGCATCCGCCATGCGGTTAGCCTCCTCGACAACAGGACCTCTCACATCATACAATACATTGTCAAGCTTTGACGATTTTGAAAACTGTCTCATAACATTATCTCCCATTTTTTCTGAACATACTTTATTTGAACTTTTTGTATCGCACACCGATTTTTCACTGTCCATCTTTTTGTCATTATCCGTATCATCTTTATGCGCCTTATTTTTCTTAGATGTCTGAGTCTCTTTCTCAGTTATCTTGGCATCTGCCTTCGCACTCTCCATCTCAGGTTCAATTCCTGCAAGCCACTTCTCGTCCACTTCGAGCGTTTTTGCAAGAACCCCTAAAATATCCTTCCTCGGCTCACTTTTTCCGCTTAGATACTGGCTCATATGGCTCTTCCCGATGTGCACATCACATTCACGGCCAATAGGCTCGGCAAGTCTGATAACATCAACCTGCTTTAACCCCTTGGCCTCCATCGCCTCTCTAAGCCTCTTCGCAATTTCTGACATATAAATCCTCCACATCACCGCTTTACAGTGACTTAAATAGTAATGAAAACACAACTTTTTGCTAAAGAGATATCATAAAACTATCTGTTTTGCCTCAAAAACAAGCAGAACAGCAACACCTCTTATCAAACATATATTCACAATCTGCTTTGTTTCTTATACATAACACTGTAACTTTTTCCACTATACCACCATACTTTGAACTTTTCAAGCCGTTTTTTGAACTTTCATCGCAGAAAGTTCAATTTTCACTTAATACTATAAGAAAATCTCCACCTTCTATTGCGAATATACGGTTGCCTACATGTACTATAATTGTACATATAGATTGACCTCTCGCTATTTATTATAAAATTACATTTAAAAATAATTATTCGCACTTAATTCTAAATATACTGAATGTATACGCTCTCAAATTGAACTTTCCCGTATCCGGCACTTTTCCATCAAATGTTGTCTCAAGATTAAACTCATAAACCCTTATATTATCAGGGCATTCAATAGTGTTGTAAGCGTCTCTCTCCGCCTCTCCCATCATGATACAGTGAATTTTGCTGTAGTCAGGTTCAAAGCCATCCATGTCCACGTTCACTATACAGTCAAAATCCCATGGATTTACAAGCTTTATGATGAGCTCATTTTCTGAGGTGTCATACGATACAGTGTGGAAAATATTTTTTATGGTTTTATCCGAAGTAAAATCCTCATCATCCATACGGTTTTCGACAACATAATCGCCCATATTTTTTGAGTACATCTTCTGCACAAGAAAACTTGGGCTCGGAAAACATGCCGCATCGTCGAACCATATCATGTCCGGTGCCCACTGTGTATAGCCAAGCCTTGCAAAAAGAGGCGCATACGATGCGAGCACGACAACATCAGCATTTCGCTCAACACCTGTGAGGAATGAAGCCTCACTTAATGCCGCACCGAGCGTATTTTTTGAACTGTCCAAATCCGTCTTTTGAACATGCGCCGCATACTCGCCGGCAAACACTTTAACTTTTCTTGGATATTCATCATAAAATTTTGTGTTCTCCAAGAACCATTCCGGCGGACAGTAATAGTGCTCATCCACCGCATATGCAAAATTCTCCGGCTTATCGTCGCGGTAAAAAGTCCACGCCGCTCTGTAATCGTCACAGTCTACACCCGGTCCTGCCGAGCCGATAAGCTTTATATCGGGATATTTTTCGTGAACCGCCTTTTCAAAAAGACTGTATCGTTTAAAAAACTCGGACTCCTTTGTCTCCCACTGCTCATTTCCTATTCCAATCATCTCAAGATTGAAGCTTTCAGGATGCCCCATCTTGGCCCTTAGTGCGCCCCACTTCGTGTCTGTTGAACCATTTGCAAACTCAATAAGGTCTAACACGTCTTGAACATACTCCTTAAACTCCTCCGAATCGGGACTTACCTTCTGTGTGGACTGATATTGACACGCAAGGCCAACATTTTGAACCGGCAGAGGCTTTGCGCCTATGTACTCGCATAGAAGAAAATACTCGTAATATCCTATATCGTAGCTCTGGTTATAATGGCTGAAAGCTCCCGCGGCAAAAGGCTTTTCCTCGTTGCCGTGAACTGCCCATCGGTTCCATGTGCGCACTCTATCCTCGCGTCTTCCCACCGTATGTTTCCACTGATACCTGTTGCTAAGTTCATTTCCCTCGACAATACATCCGCCCGGAAAACGCATAAATCCCGGCTCCATGCTTTTTAAAAGTTCAACAATGTCCTTTCTGAACACACCGCACACAGCGTCATCCGCAATAAATGAGAAAAAGTCGGCACAGATTGTACAATCATCCGATATTTTGTCCTCGTCAAGCTCCACCACAAAAAGCTCATATCTCTCAAAATTTTTCGCCTCAAGCACCGCCTCATATTTTACCCATTCACCGGTCACATGCTCCGCCAGCACACAGCTCTGATTTCCAACTCTCACTTTGACAGCTCCGCTGTAATTGTCACTTTTAAGATACGCGCTCACATGGTATTTCATTCCGCCACGAAGATAGATGCCGTCATACGCTTTGTTTGCAAAGCCGCACTGCCCTTTTTTTGGCTCAAAAACAAGATAGTGCGGTGCCGCCTTTGACACCGGATTGTCCTGACCGATTGAAAGAACTGCCCCGTCACCGCTTGTAGGATAGGCAATCCAGCCGTACAATCCATCATATTTTGTGGAATAATTGTCCTTATATCCGAATGCCTCAACGAACTCAAATTCCGCATTTTCAAGCTGCTGCGCACTTATTCCGCCGTCACAGCAATAATTTATATCCTCGTAAAATACGCCGAACATCCCCGGAGTTATGTCCGCACCCTTCTTATTTTTAATATGTAATTTTCTCTCAATATTTTCTGCCATAACCTTCTCCCTTTCCGCGCCGCCCCAAAAAGCCGGACACCCTAGATTAACTAAATTATAGATGCAAATTTCAACAATAGCAACCACAATATCCTGCCGCAAACCACTGTAATTTCTGAAAAATGTGTGAACACACCCAAAAATACCATTTATGATGCTATAATACATGGCGGTATATTTTAGCCAAAACAATATTTCAAAAAATATATAATGAAGTATATTTATGAATTTTCCGTCAATTTGTGACTGTAGTTCGTTCTAGGATTTCAAAAAATTATAACAAAGTATATTTATGAATATCGCAACTTTGTGGGCGTAACATGCTTTATAATATAATTCATTATACATTCGTTATATTTTAAACTGTTTTGACTTCAAACATAAATATAAGGAGACACTCAACATGAAAATTCTTATCATAGAGGACGAGCCCCTTCTATCCGATTCTGTGCGCTCCCTGCTTGGCGCAAACGGTTACGACTCGGATGCTGCCTACGACGGCGAGACGGGGCTTGAATATGCACTTTTAGGTATATATGACCTTATAATACTTGATGTCATGCTGCCTGCCATGAGCGGCTGTGAGGTTGCAAAAAGGCTTCGTGCGGCAAAAAATGGAACGCCGATACTTATGCTCACCGCCAGAACGGCACTCGATGACCGCATTGAGGGGCTCAACTGCGGTGCTGATTATTATCTTGGCAAGCCATTTGACACAAGGGAACTTTTAGCCTGTATAAACGCGCTTTTAAGGCGGCAGGGAGTTCAAGTAAATTCATTGAACTTTGGAAATACCAGTCTTAAACTTTCCTCCGCAATCCTCTCATGTGACGACAATGAGATACGATTATCCGCAAAGGAATTTGAGATAATGAGAATACTTATGAGCGCCGGACAAAATAATATCCCAAAGGAACATATCCTTTCCAAAGTATGGGGCTACGACTCGGATGCGGTTGAAAACAATGTCGAGGTGTACATCGGATTTCTGCGGAAAAAACTTTTACATATAGGTTCAAACATAAAGATTGAGGCTGTGCGCAGGCTTGGCTACCACTTGGAGGAGATGCGGACATGATAAGGGAACTACGCACAAAGTTTGTGATAATAAATATGACCATAATAACAATTATGCTCTTCTCAATCTTAGGACTTATCTATTTTTTTACAAAACAAAATCTCGAAAATGAGAGCATAAGCATGATGAAATCAATCGCCATAGAACCTTTTGCTCTCGGAAAGCCGGACAACACAGACAATGAGGTAAAGCTGCCATATTTTTTGCTCAGGCTCGGTCCGATGGGCGAGCTTATCACGGCACATGGCGGATATTACGAGCTGACCAACGACAGTTTTTTGCGCGAGCTTGCCGACACTGTTCTGACCTCGACAAAGCACCTTGGCACGCTGCCCGAATATAATCTAAGGTATTACAGGAGTGAGAACCCGTTAAACCCGTGTATAGTGTTTGCCGACATGTCAAGTGAGACATCGACACTTCACCACCTCGTCATAACCTGTTTTGTCATAGGTGTTATCGGTTTTTGCGTATTTCTTGGACTAAGCATACTTTTGTCGCGCTGGGTCGCTGCCCCGGTTGACAATGCGTTCAAAAAGCAGCGCCAGTTTATCGCGGATGCCTCGCATGAACTAAAAACGCCTCTCACCGTCATACTGACCAACACTGAGCTTATTAATGAAGCTATTGTGCAAAAACATTTTATAGATATGAACTCTCATCTTTGCACAGCAACTCCAACAGCCGCAATGACAACCGCAACAACAACAACAACAACAACAACAACAACAACGGAGGCAGACAAATTACCACTATCACCTAACTTTTCCAACTCTGACATATCAAAGCTCACCCACTCAACCCAGACCATGGCACTTAGGATGAAAGAGCTGATTTTTAGGATGTTGGAGCTTGCAAAAACCGAGCCGGACACGGATGTGTCAAAAAAGACTGCTGCCGCCTTTACCGACATCAATCTCACCTCCGTCGCTGAGGATGCCGTCCTTACATTCGATGCTGTTTTCTTTGAGAATGGTCAGATCCTTAACACACAAATCGAGGAAAATATACACATAAATGGCGACAAGGCAATGCTAACCGAACTTATTGAAATATTTTTGGACAACGCCTGCAAATACTCGAAAAGCGGCGCAAACACATGGCTCACGCTAAAGCACTGTGACAAATCCCACTGCATTCTCTCCGTCGCAAATGAGGGCGCAGCGATAAATTTACACGACCAAAAAAACATATTCACACGCTTTTACCGCGCCGACTACTCGCGCAGCTCCATTCCCGGCTCAGGGCTTGGTCTTTCCATCGCCGCCAACATAGCCTCACTTCACCACACCACAATCAAGGTCGAGAGCGCCGACGGCATAAACAGTTTTCACATAAAATTTCACACAATCTTCACATAATACGGTCTTTTTTTCAGCGTCATTTCAGCTTCACATATTATAATCACATACAAATAAAAAATTATAGCTCCCAAAGTCAAAAACTTAGGGGCTATATTTTTTGAGAGAATAAATAAATCGCAAAAACAAGGAGGACAAATCCTCTCCTCGCAACAGAGCTCGGATTTTTCCTTTAGAAAAACAAGGAGGATTAGCATGATAGCTGTAGAACATTTGACCAAATGCTACGGTGATTTTACCGCCGTGAATGACCTGTCCTTTGAAATCGGGGACGGTGCCGTGTACGGCTTCCTAGGTCCTAACGGTGCAGGAAAATCCACGACCATGAACATTATGACCGGATGCCTTTCCGCTACCGAGGGGCATATTCTTATTGACGGACACGATATTTTTGAGGAGCCCGACAAAGCCAAGCGGCTTATCGGATATCTTCCGGAACAGCCGCCATTGTACATGAATGAAACTCCGCTCGAATATCTCAAATTCGTAGGTCAGGCAAAAGGATTGAAAGGAGCGGCACTTCGCGAGCAGATTGAAACCGTCATCGAGCAGACGCGCATAGGCGATGTGTGCCACAAGCGCATCTCCGCTCTCTCAAAAGGCTACAAACAGCGTGTCGGCATTGCGCAGGCGCTTCTTGGCAATCCAAAAGTGATAATACTTGACGAGCCCACCGTCGGACTTGACCCGATACAGATTATCGAAATCCGCGAGCTAATAAAGCAGCTCGGAAAGGAACACACTGTTATACTCAGCTCGCATATTCTCTCCGAGGTTCAGACTATATGCGAGAAAATTCTCATAATAGCGCACGGCGAGCTCATAGCATACAATACACCCGACGCACTCGAAAAGACATTTTTAGCCGACTGCGGAATAACAATAACAGCCGAGACCGGCAAAAATGAAATAACGGAAATATTGAAAGGTATTGATGCTGTCACCGATATTTCTTTTGATACAGGAAACGCATCTGAGACATCTGGGAAATTAAACGGCTCCGCATCATCTGGTACTGTCATGGACAAATCGGCAACAGCGACAACCGTTTCGGATAACAATACATCCGAAAATACAAAAAATAATGACCCGATTTACACCACAGCACACCTGTCCGTGGACAACAACGATATCTACAATATCACCCGCTCAATTTTCCTCGCATTTGCGGACAAAAATATTCCTCTTGTCGAGCTCACACCTAAGAAGGCAACACTTGAGGATGTATTTATCGAGCTCACTGAAAGTGCAAAAAAGCAAAAGTCTGATACACTTTCTGACAACGACAGTGACGATGTGAGCAAGTCAAAACTTAATTTTTCCAAAATAAGTAAAAAACATGCTAATAACAAATCAAACCATGAAAATCAAGATTTATACAAAAAAGAATTAAAATCTGCTGAGAAGGAGGCACAGGAAAAATGACCGCAGTATTTAAGCATGAATTAAAAAATTATTTTCATTCGCTGACAGCGTACATATTTGGCGCATTCCTATTGGTTTTCATCGGAATAGGCGCTATGATATACAATTTACAGGCATCCGTCAGCAATTTCGAGTATGTGTTAAGCTACAGCAGCATTGTTTTTGTAATCATAGTTCCAATTCTGACCATGAGAGTGATTGCTGAGGAGCGAAAGCAGAAAACCGACCAGCTTTTATATTCTCTCCCGATAACCACTTTTCAGGTTATCATGGGCAAATATCTCGCCCTGCTGGTCGTATTTTTGATACCGCTCGCAATCATAAGCATCTACCCGCTTATCTTTGCACAGTTCGGCGACGTGTACCTGCTCACCTCCTACGGCTCAATACTCGCATTTTTTGTCATGGGAGCAGCCTTGCTTGCAATCGGAGTGCTTGTCTCATCGCTCACCGACAATCAGGGGTTTGCCGCCGGAATTGGCATAGCAGTCATACTTTTAAATTATTTCAGCGTAAGCCTTGCCGAGTATGTCTCCTCAACCGCCATGGGTTCTGCCATAGTGCTGTGTATTTTTTGCGTTCTGTTTTGCTGTATCGTATATCATCTCACAAAAAATGACACGATATCATACGCACTTGCCATCATTCTTATTTTTGCAGTGTGCATCACATACCGCATAGACAGCTCTGTTTTTGAGGGACTTATACCTGACATTATGACAAAACTTTCGCTGTTCAAGCGATTTTCAACCTTTGTCAACGGCGTATTCGATATGAATGCCATTGTATATTATCTCACCGTGATTGTATTTTTCCTGTTTTTGTCCGTACAGTCACTTGAAAAGAGGAGGTACAACTAATGGGCAGCTTTAAAAAACATGATACCAACAATAAACCAAGAAAAAATATGGTTGCGCTAAAGGGCGGCTCGTACTCCCTCGCAATCACCGTGATTGTGCTGGCAATACTCATCGCAGTGAATGTTCTCTCGTCGGTCATGCCTGCCACAATGACAAAATTTGATATCAGCTCATCGAGACTGTATTCCATAACCAGCAACACCAAGGTTGTAGTAAACTCGCTTGAAAAGGATGTCACAATCTACTGGATAGTCCAGTCCGACAAGGAGGATGACATTATCGAGACGCTTCTCGACAAGTACGACAGCCTTTCAAAGCACATAACCGTTGTAAAGAAAAATCCTGACGTGTTTCCTACCTTTGCCGCGCAGTACACCGACGAGACAGTTGCCAACAACAGCCTTGTCGTAGAGTGTGGTGACAAGAGCCGCTACATAAGCTACAGCGATATTTATGTAAGCGAGTCAAATATTTACTCCTACACATACAACACCTCGTTTGACGGTGAAGGAGCAATCACTTCCGCAATAGATTATGTCACAAGGGACGACCTTCCTAAGCTCTATGTTCTTGAGGGACACGGCGAGTCGGAGCTTCCTTCGACATTCAGTGACCAGCTCACAAAGGACAATATCGAGCTTGACACAATCTCACTCTTAAATGTGGACGAAATTCCGGATGATGCCGACGGACTTATGATATATGCCCCTGCAAGTGACATTTCCGAGGAGGAAAAGCAAATGCTCTCCGACTACGTTGAAAACGGCGGTAAGCTGTTTGTAACTGCCGGACCTGTCGAGAGCGGAACTCTCACAAACCTTTACAGTCTCCTCGCAGATTATGGAGTTGAGGCAGTCGACGGCGTTGTTGTCGAGGCAGACCGTGACCACTATGCTTTCCAGCGTCCGTACATACTCATGCCTGACATGGCAAGCAGCGATATCACAGACCCGCTTATAGAGGAACACTACTTCCCTATCATACCTATCGCACAGGGACTTAGCATAGGCGCATCAAACAACGGTGCAACCGTGACCTCGCTCCTTGACACCTCCGACTCAGCATTTGCAAAAGCCGACGGCTACAACATAACCACCTACGAAAAAGAGGACAACGATACCGATGGTCCATTCTCCGTGGCAGTGTCCATCACGACCTCCGGCGACGGTCAGATTGTGTGGGTATCATCCTCATATTTTCTCGATGATATGTACAATTCATACTCATCCGGTGCAAATATTGACATAGCCATGAACGCATTAAACTCCATGATTGGCGACACCGAAGCCATCGCGATAAGAAGTAAGTCGCTCAACTACAGTTACCTCACAATAAGCGACTCCACATCATCGCTCTTAAAGGTTCTTATGATAGGTGTATTTCCACTTGTATTCCTCGGAATAGGAATAGCTGTGGTATTAATCAGAAGGGGGCTTCAAAATGAAACGGCTTAAAAAATTATCTATACTCCTCGCAGTCCTCGTTGTGGTATGTGTGGCTGCATACTGCATGAACAGGTACGAGGAACACAAAGAGGAAATTAAAAACACTGACGAGGTAATTCTCGCCGTAGAAAACGATGACGTGAACACGCTCTCACTTGAGTACTCCGACACAGCTCTATCCTTCCACAAATCAGAGGACGGAACATGGCTGTACGATGGCGATGAGGCATTTCCCGTCGATGCTGACGCAATCGACAAGCTTATAAGCGTTTTCAACAGCTTTGGAGCATCATTTATAATCGAAAATGTTGACGATTTTTCACAGTACGGTCTCGATGACCCTACCTGCACCATCAAGCTAACAACTGCTGACAACGAGTATTCCGTGCAACTTGGCTCCTACAGCACTATGGACCAGAAACGCTACGTCTCAACCGGCGACGGAAACGTGTACCTTACCTCCGTCGACCCGTTTGACACCTACGAGGTCACTCTGCCCGACATGATTAAGCACGATGAGCTTCCAAAACTCACCGAAGCTGACAGCATAAGCTTTGAGGGAGTTATTGAAAATACGGAAGATGAAGATTTATCCGGCAATAATACTTCATCAGCTAATGATAATTCCAGCACTTCCTCTAGTTCGTCCAAATCTGATAATTTGAATAATTCAGATAATGACACTACTAGTAATTTGGCAGATAACAATATCATAGATTACACTATATATCGTGAGGACGAAAACACCTTCACATACTGCGCAGATGATATTTATTTTACAAATAATAAAGACAATGACAACGATGAAATCCTGGCTCTTGACACATCAAAGATAAAGAGCTATCTTTCTACCGTCGGCTCGGTAAAGCACACCGACTATGTAACCTACAATGCAAGTGATGACGAGATAAGCACATATGGTCTTGATGACCCTGAGCTCACCGTAAATATAAGCTATACAACGCAAAACGATGATAAGGAAGATGTAGAAAATTCCCTAAAGCTTGATGTAAGCACCGTTGACGACAAGCATTATCTGAGAATAAATGACTCACAGATAATATACAGCCTGTCGACAGCCAACTACACATCACTCATTTCATGCAGTTACGATGATTTGCGCCACGACGATATATTTACAGCCGATTTTGCCGACGTGAACAGAATAGATGTAAGCCTTGAGGAGTTTACCTACACCTTCACAACAGTGACAAAGGACGACAAGACCACATTCTACTACAACGATGAGGAGATATCAATAGATGACTTAAAGAGTGCACTCACATCCCTCACAGCCGACAGCTTTACCGATGAGGAAGCGGCACAGAAGGAGGAGATAAGCATAACGCTCTACCTTGACAACGATGTCTTCCCTCAGACCACAATCAAGCTCTACAGATATGACGGAAGCACATGTCTGGCTGCTGTTGATGGCAAGTCAATCGCTCTCGTTCCGAGAAGTCAGACAGTTGACATTATCGAGGCAGTTAACTCTATCGTGTTGAGCAAAAATAATACGGAAAAATAAAGCTCATCAAAAACACAGAATTCAATAGAATATTCGATAAAATATTCAACAAAAAATACGCCGGCACATTCATTGTGGGTCGGCGTATTTTGCTTTGGCTACTATGGAACCTCATTGTCTTTTATCAGTTTTAAATAGAAATCAAGATATTTGTCACCATACCGGTTAACATTGCAAATACCATCACAAATATAAGGTATAATATAAATCTCTTTAATCCCAATACGATTTTTACTGCTCCTAGATTTGTAATCTTTGTTGCCGGACCTGTAATCATAAATGCGGCGGCATTTCCAAGGCTCATACCATCCGCAAGCCATTCCTGCAATAAAGGTATTGTTCCTCCACCACAGGCATAAAGCGGAACTCCGATGGTTGCAGCCATCAAGACACCAAATCCTTCATTACTTCCAAACAACGAAACAAATTTATCAGTTGGCACATATCTCTGAAATAATACTGAAAGAATAATACCAATCAGGAAATATCCTCCAGTTGCCTTAATATTACGCCATATATTTTTTAACAATCTAAAAAACAGATTAGGATCTGTATCATGACTCACCGGTTCTTCAAATTTTCCAAAAGAGAAAAATTGTTTATTGTGATAAAAAATATGTACAAGCAACCCTGCTATTATTCCACACAAAAAACAGGACACAATACGAACAATCAAAGCAATGCCGCCCAACGCTGTACTGTATACAATCAGCTGCGGATTTAGTAGAATGGAACTCATCATAAATGCTGCCAACCAGTCCTGTCTCATTCCTTTATTGGCAAACGAAGCTGCAATGGGTATTGTTCCATACATGCACAGCGGTGAAGCAATTCCCAGTAAACTTGCCGGAATTACTCCAAATATCCCCATCCTTTTTCCATTCATCCGCTCAAATAAGCCATGGATTTTATCTTTTGCAAAAACCGAAATCACAGAACCAATAATAATTCCTAACACCCAGTACTTAAATATCTGGCGAAATTGAATATCAAAGTAGTACCACAAATAAACAGCTTCCCTATGTAAAACAGTTAACATATCATCCCACCTTTTAATCAATGCTGACTAATTTATAATTACGGCTTCCAAATCCAAGTTCATCTGCATGGTCTAAGATATGTTCACCACTGCGTGATTCCATTCTTCGTATTACAGATGCCCCATCTGGCACTGCCCGCAAGAAATCTACACATGCCTGATCTAAAGCTACCGGATCAGTGGATGCAAAAATTCCGACATCATGCATATCAGGTTTTGCCGGATTGGCATTACAATCACAGTCTACAGAAATATTATTCATTACACTGATAAATACCATTTTTTCTCCGCCATCGAAATAATCATAAACAGCACTTGCCGCTTCAGCCATAGACTCTGTAAATGTTTCTGCCGAAGTATTCCATCCAAATCCGGTAGTTTCTTTTCCACCACTATGAATGAGTGACTTTCCTGTTGAAGATGCAATACCTATGGATATATTTTTTAATGCACCTCCAAAACCACCCATAGCATGTCCTTTAAAATGAGACAACACCATACAAAAATCATAATTTGCAAGATGTGCTCCTACCAAATCTGTTTTCAAATGTGTTCCTCCTGTCACGGGAATTTCCATGCCGCCATCCGCATCCATAATGTCTACATCTGCGATTGCTGTATAACCATGATCCTCTGCAATCTGCATATGCATCGCTGTATTTGACCGGTTTCCACCATAAGCTGTATTACACTCTACAATAGTTCCATCAACACTTTGAACCAATTCCTTGATAAAATCGGGATCAAGATTATAACTGCCATCTCCTTCACCGGTATGTAATTTTACTGCCACCTTGTCTCCTTCTGCCGGAGTTC
>JBNMKO010000037.1:0-29306 GCA_050874385.1 Eubacteriales bacterium | reverse complement strand
CTTGGCGCTCCCTTGGTGAGTCGCTTTTCAACGCATGTCTTTAGAGATATGGCATCGTAGATATCGCTCTCAAACACAGGGCAGATTGCCTTCAACTCGTCAAGGCTCATCTCGTCGATGGAAATTCCCTTGTCAATGCAGTAGAGCACTATCTGTCCGATTATTCCGTGTGCATCGCGGAACGGAACGCCGTGATTTACGAGGTAGTCGGCAGCGTCGGTAGCGTTTGTGAAGCCTGCCATTGCGCTCTTTTCCATGACTTCCTTGTTAAATGTCATTGTGTCCAACATGCCTGTAAATAGAAGAATACAGCCCTTTGTGGTGTCGATAGCGTCAAATGTCAGCTCCTTATCCTCCTGCATATCCTTGTTGTAGGCGAGAGGGAGTCCCTTCATGGTTGTTAGCAATGACATGAGCGCGCCGTATACACGACCTGTCTTTCCGCGCACGAGCTCTGCAATGTCAGGGTTTTTCTTCTGTGGCATTATGGAGCTTCCTGTGCTGTATGCGTCGTCAAGCTCGATAAAACGGTACTCGTTGGAGTTCCAGATAATTATCTCCTCAGAAAAACGGCTCAGGTGCATCATAATTGTGGACATTGCGCTTAAAAACTCAATCAGGTAGTCGCGGTCTGACACGGAGTCAATGCTGTTAGATGTAGCTCCTGTAAAGCCGAGAAGTGACGCTGTGTACTCGCGGTCAAGAGGATATGTGGTTCCGGCAAGTGCGCCTGCACCAAGAGGGCAGTAGTTCATTCGCTTGTAAATGTCAGCGATGCGTCCTCTGTCCCTTGAAAACATCTCAAAATATGCGCCGAAATGATGTGCCACCGTGATAGGCTGTGCCTTTTGGAGATGTGTGAAGCCCGGCATATATGTCTCGGTATTTTCCTTCATAATTCTTAAAATGACCTTTAAAAGTCCTTTTAAAAGCTCATCTGTCTGTGTGAGTTCGTCGCGCGTGTAAAGTCTCATGTCTAGGGCGACCTGGTCGTTGCGGCTTCGTCCTGTGTGGAGACGCTTTCCGGCATCACCGATGCGGGATATAAGCTCCGCCTCGACAAAGCTGTGGATATCCTCCGCCTCGTCATCAAACTGTAAAGCACCGCTGTCGATATCGTCGCGGATTGATTTAAGTCCTGCTATAATTGCGTCCTTGTCCTCATTTGATAATATTCCCTGCTTTGCAAGCATTGTAACATGTGCTATGCTTCCCTCGATATCCTGCTTGTAAAATCTTCTGTCGAATGGGAGAGAAGCATTAAAATTGTTTACTAACTGATTTGTCTCTTTTGTGAAACGTCCGCCCCAGAGCTTCATGGTTGTGTCCTCCATATTGTGTTATAGTTTGTTTATCAGAACAGTATATTTCCTCTGATTTTTGATTTGTCATGTCATTTATTTAAGAATGGTTTTATCAAGAATTGTCAACAGATTCTTTATTATCAGTATTTTTGTCAACATTCTGGTCATCGTCTGTAGTAGTATCATTGGACTTTATATCAGCGGTAGTATTGTCAACATTGTCCGTCTGTGTGCTGCCATCAATGTCTGATGATGTCTCGTCAATTAAGTCATCCAATGATATATCCGGTCTGTGGTTATCTGTTGCCTTTGCTTTTGTAAAAGGAAGAAATCCCTTTCCGGCTTCTTTTCTGTAGAAGCAGTAGACAAGAAATAGTATCAGCAGACCGGATATGCTTATGAGCATACCGAGCTTAAAGCCTCTTGGTGTGAATGAAAGCTCGATGGTGTATTCACCCGGTTCAAGCTCCACTCCGATTAAAGCCTCAGCAACTTCTATTATATCTGTTTTAACGCCGTTTACCTTTATTGTCCAGCTTGGGTCGTAAGGGATGGAGAGCATTAAAATTCCGGCTTCATTGACATTTATTGTGCCTGTTATTGTTGTGTCGGAGTAGGATGTTACATCAAGCCCCTCGCTGTTTAAAATATTGTATGCGTCGATGAATTTATCGACATTCATCGTGTATACCATTGCGTTGAGCGACTCCTCGCCGTCCTTGTCCGCAATTCTTATATATTTTCCCGCGCTCTGCCATCCGAGGTCGACTATTCTGCCATGATTTATTCCGGCGAAGTTCTCGCTGTTATCCCCTATTGTGACTTTGGCTGTCTTCACGGATTTGTTGGCAATATATACATAGACGTATTCATCCTGCTCGACATTGATGGCAATTCCATTCTTATCGTTGTCGGTGAAATCTATGCTTGTAAATAGTGACTGAACTCCGGTGTTGGTCTGCACAAAATCATTCTGTACCGAGAAAGGATTGCTCATCTGGTAATTCCAGTTCTCGTTGATATCGGAGTTAACCATGTAGCCGAGTGGGAGAGTGTACTTTGCGCGGTAAAGATACTCGTCGTCGACGGTATCAACAAGTTCAAGTGTGTAATCGTCGTTTAATTCTTTGTTGCTCAATATATATTTTATGTCAAACATTGAGTAGACCAAAGGTGTCGCGCCGTGGTCGGCATAAGCGTTCATGGAATGTTCAAGTCCAAGCCGTCCGAACAAATCTGTGATACCGGCATAAGCTGTCGATGAGAAAACGCTTGCGCTGTTAAAATTGTGCCATGCCGCATCATTTTTTGAGCGGTAGCCAAAAGCTTTGGCAATTCGGTAGAAGGAGTCGTCGGACTGTGACAGTTCATCTGTCAAGGTCTGTACGGACTCATAGTCCTTAAAATATGCGCTTCTGCCTGTGGTGCTGTAGCCTGTCTCCTCCATGTTCATGGTACATTCAATACAGCTTACGCAGAATAGGAGAAAAACTATAAAATGTATCTTGAGTTTATCCTTTTTGTAAAGAAATGCGACTATGACATACAACAGCATGAAAACTGCATTTACAAACAAAATCGCATACTTAGGGTCGTTGTCGCCGCCGTTGTGGTCGAGCCATAGAAGGTATATGAGGAAAAGTCCAAACGCCTTTGCAATCTGACTTCCGGTGTAATCCTTCATGTCTTTGTATGCGTCGAAACACATGGTTAAGAGGATGAACACATACACGAATGACTGTCTTGCCGGAAGTGAGTTAGGATAGTGAAAACCATGCCATATAAAGTTAGGTATATTGAAGCTGAACGCGAATATGAACACAAAAAGCAGTACGGATTTTGCAATCTTTTCGCGCAGACCTATTTTTCTGTTAAAAATATAGAGCGGATAGAGCAAAAATACCGCAACTCCGCAGTATATGTTAGGGAGGTGCTCAAGACCAATGCACACCTCGGTGTTTGCAAGCTGTCTGTTTAGAACCGTCACAACGGAAAAATACTGTGTGAGTGTCTTTGGAAAGCTTATGTCGCTCGACGCTGTAAGCCCAAGGGCGTACAATTCGGGCAGAAGTATGGCGGCTGACAAAGCGCCTGCCAGCAGAGAAAAGAGTGTGAAATAGCCAATCTTTTGAAGGTACACTGATTTCTTTTTAGGAACAGGCATTGTGACAAGCAGCACGAGAAAATAAAATACAACGCTTATACATACCATAATCGCTATGTAGTAGTTAGAGAGTATGGTAAGTCCAAGTGTAACGGTGTACAATATGCCCTTATCCTCGTTTATAAGTCTCTCAAGTCCGAGAAGCACAAGCGGAAGCAATAGCACACAGTCAAACCACATGAGGTTCCAGCTGAATGCGGCGGTAAAGCCGGAAAGAGCATAGAACATTCCAAAAATTGACACGGTAATATTGCGCACATTGAAACGCTTGGCAATATAGTAAGTGAACGTGGTTGACGCAAGCGACAATTTTAACAGGATGATTATGTTCATCATCTCGATTATATAATTGTGCGGGAAAAATCCGATGAACCAGTTGAGAGGGCTTGACAGATAGTAGCCATAAAGTGCCGTAAAGTTAGAACCAAGCCCTATTTCCCACGAATAAAAAAGACTTCCGCCATTACGGATTTTGTCCCACAGTTCTGAAAAAAACGGACAATACTGGTGATACATATCCGAGCGCAGATACACATTGTCGCCAAAAGGATATATTCCGCGCACAGCGAATATGGCAATCATTATGACCAGCGGAAGGAAAAAAGAAATATAATACATCGGATGTATCGACTTTATTTTTTCTTTGAATTTCATTATACTATAACCCCTATTTTTTCTTTTTGAAGATAAATAATTTGCTCGCAACGTAGTTGATGATGACTACGAATACGGCGGCGACAGCCTTTGCGATAAGCTGCGGAACGCCGAGTATTTCGACGGTGAGTGCCAAAAATCCTGTCTCAAAAAGAAGAGAAAGCACTCTTGCGGCACCAAATGACAATACCTCTTTGACAATGAGAGCAGGCTCCCAGCTCTTGCTTTCAAACACAAAAAGCTTGTTTGTCACATACGCAAAAATTACTGCAAAAATCCATGAAAGCACGTTTGCAGTGATATAGTATATACCTAAAACATCGGTGAACAGCCAGTAGAACACGAAGTTTACGACGGTTGTGAGCACACCAAAAATTAGGTAGCTTATTACCTCGCGGGTAAAAAATTTCTCTATAAATTTATTTATCAGATTTTTCATTACAATTATTTTTATCCTTATCTTTATCTTTACTAAGGTTGCTTTCTTTTTCAATATATATTGGGCGCTGTTTTACCTCGGTGAATATTCTTGCGAGGTATTCGCCTATAATTCCTATGCTAAGTTCAATAATTCCGCCCAAAAACAGAAGTATTATAATAGTTGAGGCGTATCCCGGCAAATCTTTTCCGAAAGCGAGAGTCTTTATGAGCAAATAAAAACCATATAAAAGTGCCAATGTGCTTATCGTTGCGCCGATAATCGAGAGCATACGAAGCGGTGCAACTGAAAATGACACTATTGCATCCATGGCGTACTTGACAAGACCGGAGAATTTCCATTTGGTTGTTCCAAGCGTTCTCTCGACGTTCTCGTATGGAATCCATTTTGTGTCAAATCCGACCCAGCAGAAAAGTCCCTTTGAAAAGCGTTCTTTTTCCGGAAGCGCCACAAGGCTGTCGACCATCTGCCTTGACATTATTCGGTAGTCCACAGCACCGTAGGGCATTTTTGTGTTGGTGAGCTTGTTGTTAAGTTTGTAGAAGGACTGTGAAAAAAAGCTTCTGATTTTGCGCTCGCCCGTGCGTGTCGTTCTGTATGCGGCACAGCAGTCGTGACCTTCCTCAATTCCTTCTATAAGCTTGGGAAAAAGGGCAGGAGGATGCTGTAAATCTGCATCCATCACAATCACATAGTCGGCAGTGCTGTTTTTCAGTCCTGCAAACATTGCCGCTTCCTTACCAAAATTACGCGAAAAAGAGACATACCGTACATCATCATGGTCTGCGGCAAGTCCCTTTAGCAGGAGCAGGGTGTTGTCCCTGCTCCCATCATTTACAAAAATGTATCTGAAAGAGTAATTATTGATAGCTGCCACATGCTTTGATGTCTCCTCGTAGAAGGCTGCGATAACCTCATGCTCGTTGTAGCATGGAACAACAATATCGATAGTTTGCATTACTTCTTCTCCTCTAACATAGCGCGAACTTTCATGGAAAGACCGAAGAGGTTGATGAAGCCTTCAGCATCGTGGTGGTCATAGAGCTCACCTGTTGTGAAGCTTGCGAGTGTCTCGCTGTAGAGTGAGTTAGGGCTTGTTGTGCCGGCCTTGATGATGTTGCCCTTGTAGAGCTTCATCTTAACTTCACCTGTAACTTTCTCCTCGAGTGACTCAACAAATGCCTGACATGCCTCGCGAAGAGGTGTGAACCACTTGCCTTCGTATACGATGTTGGCAAACTTCTCTGAAATGCCCTTCTTGAATGAGAGACTGTCGCGGTCAAGGATAAGCTCCTCAAGCTGCTCATGAGCTGCCATAAGGATTGTTCCGCCAGGAGTCTCATACACACCACGGCTCTTCATGCCAACAACACGGTTCTCAACGATATCAACGATACCGATACCATGCTTTCCGCCGAGCTTGTTTAACTTTCTTAAAATGTCGGAAGCCTTCATCTTCTCGCCGTTGATTGCTACAGGACGACCTTTCTCAAATGTGAGGGATACATACTCTGCCTCGTCAGGAGCCTTCTCAGGTGTAACACCAAGTACAAGAAGGTGGTCATAGTTAGGCTCGTTGGCTGGGTCTTCAAGCTCAAGACCCTCATGGCTGATATGCCAGATGTTGCGGTCACGGCTGTAGCTGTTGTCTGCTGAGAACGGAAGGTCAATTCCGTGAGCCTTACAGTAATCAATCTCATCCTGACGTGAGCTCATCTTCCATGTATCGTTGCATCTCCAAGGAGCGATAATCTTGATGTCAGGGGCTAAAGCCTTGATTGAGAGCTCAAAACGAACCTGGTCATTGCCCTTGCCTGTAGCACCGTGGCAGATTGCAACGGCGTTCTCCTTGCGGGCAATCTCAACAAGCTTCTTGGCGATGAGAGGACGTGCAAAGGATGTACCTAAAAGATACTTGTGCTCGTAAACGGCATCAGCCATAACTGTAGGCATAATGTAGTCGTCAACAAACTCGTCGACAACGTCAAGAATGTATAATTTCTCAGCTCCGGAAAGCTTAGCTCTCTCCTCAAGTCCGTCGAGCTCACTCTCCTGTCCTACATCGATGCAGCAGCAAACTACATCGTAGTTATAGTTCTCCTTGAGCCAAGGGATGATTGCGGTGGTATCAAGACCGCCGGAATACGCGAGAATAACTTTGTCTTTCATTATTAATATTCCTCCTGATTAGGTTACTTATGTATGCATCTTATGCGTTTATCTGCGCCTAATGGCAAACACTGTGTTAAATATACATCAAAAATACATTTTATGCAATAGTTTATCCAGTTTTTTTCAATTTTTTGTTGCATATTATGCATAAATGATGTATATTTATTAACAATCGGACTGGAGAAAGCATAAAAATTTTCTATATGTATTATGCAGGTGTCAAAATATAAATTGCGTCTGTGTTAATTGAGTATCAATCAGGATAGGTTTTGATGGAAGATACATAATTGGAAATTAGGTATGGACTTTTTAAGGTATGAATAATAAAATTGGAATAGACAAGGATTTTAATTCTTTATCAGATTAAATAGGAGATGTACGCTATGGTGAAAGTTGGTATTATCGGTTCCACAGGTTACGCGGGCAATGAGCTTGTGAGGCTCTTGCTCGGACACAAGGATGTTGAGATTGTATGGTATGGCTCAAGAAGCTATATAGATAAGAAGTATTCGCAGGTTTACCAGAATATGTTCAAGCTGGTTGACAATGTGTGCAAGGATGACAACATGGAGGAGTTAGCCTCTCAGGTCGATGTCATATTTACGGCGACACCGCAGGGGCTTTGTGCGTCACTTGTGAACGATGACATTTTATCTAAAGTAAAAATTATCGATTTGAGTGCGGATTTCAGACTGAAGGACGTGAAGGTGTATGAGGAGTGGTACAAGCTTGAGCACGCCGCACCACAGTACATAGATGAGGCTGTGTACGGACTGTGCGAGTTAAACCGTGACAAGATTAAGAACACAAGGATTCTCGCCAATCCGGGCTGTTATACGACATGCTCGATACTCTCGATTTATCCGCTTGTGAAGGAGGGGCTTATAAAGCCTCAGTCCATAATTATCGATGCGAAGTCGGGAACATCGGGAGCAGGAAGGGGAGCAAAGGTTGCGAACCTTTACTGTGAGGTCAACGAGAGCATCAAGGCTTATGGAGTTGGAACTCACAGACACACACCTGAGATTGAGGAGCAGCTTTCCTATGCGGCGGGGGAGGACATAAAGCTTATCTTTACACCGCACCTTGTGCCTATGAACAGGGGAATACTTGTGACGGCGTATGCGGATTTGAAGGACGGCGTTACCGATGAGATGATACGCGCGGCTTATGAGAAGCACTATGCAAATGAATATTTTATACGACTTCTCGACAAGGACGTGTGCCCTGAGACACGCTGGGTTGAGGGAAGCAATTTTGTGGATATCAATTACAAGGTTGAGCCTAGAACGGGACGTGTGATTATGATGGGGGCTATAGACAATCTTGTCAAAGGTGCCGCAGGTCAGGCAGTGCAGAACATGAACATAATGTTCGGGTTTGATGAGAAGGAAGGACTTATGGGAGCACCGATGTTCCCATAAAAGGGATTGATACAAAATTAGGAGGACATAGACATGAAGTACATAGACGGCGGTGTTTGTGCCGCAAAGGGTTTTAAGGCTACAGGTCTTAATGCGGGTATTAAGAATAATGTGAAGAAGGATATGGCGCTTGTTTTTTCGGAGGTTCCTTGTGTGAAGGCGGGAACATTCACCACCAACAGGGTATGCGCGGCTCCGGTAAAGTGGGACAAGAAAGTCGTTTTCGAGTCTGAGAGCGCGCAGGCGATTGTCGTAAACAGCGGCATAGCAAATGCGTGCACGGGCGATGAGGGATATGAAAAGTGCCGCGAGATGGCGGCACAGACAGCGGCACAGCTTGGGATAAAAGAGGACGCAGTTTTGGTTGCGAGCACGGGCGTTATAGGAAAACAGCTTCCTATGGATATTATAGGAAAGGGAATTGAACAGCTGCCTAAGCAGCTTGGAGCTACAGCGGATGACGCGACGCTTGCGGCGGAGGCTATAATGACAACCGATACAAAGTCAAAGCAGGTTGCCGTTGAGGTTGAGATTGACGGCGTTCCGGTACATATCGGCGGAATGTGCAAGGGCTCGGGAATGATACATCCTAACATGGCGACAATGCTCTGTTTCATAACTTCTGATGCGGTTGTGGACGAGAAACTTTTGCAGAAGATGGTTCGCGCGATAGTCGATGACACCTTCAACATGATTTCCGTTGACGGCGATACCTCGACAAACGACTCGGTTCTTCTGCTTGCAAACGGAATGGCACGAAACAAGAAGATTGAGGACGAGAACAGCGCGGGATATAAGGAGTTTTATGATGCACTCTTCTATATTTTGTGTGAGCTTTCAAAGAAGATTGCCGGGGACGGCGAGGGCGCTACCTGTCTTTTTGAGGTTCAGATGAAAAATGTAAAGACCAAGGCAGACGCTAAGGTGCTCGCAAAGTCAGTCATAACATCCAATCTCACCAAGGCGGCAATCTACGGTCACGATGCCAACTGGGGAAGAATACTCTGCGCGATGGGATATTCAGGGGTTGATTTTGACCCGGAGAAGGTTGATATATGGTTTAAGAGCGAGGCAGGCGAGCTAAAGATTGTCGAGGACGGCAAGGCGACTGACTACAGCGAGGAGAAGGCGACGGAGATACTCTCAAAGGAGCATGTAATCGCAATCGCGGATGTGAAGCAGGGAACGGAGTCTGCCACAGCTTACGGCTGTGACCTCACACACGAGTATGTGTCAATCAATGCGGACTACAGAAGCTAAGGAGGACGAAAAAATGCGCAATTATGACAACGAGATGGCAAAGGCAAATGTGCTTATAGAGGCACTTCCTTATATTCAGAAATTTAACCGCAAGATTATTGTGGTAAAGTACGGCGGCAGTGCGATGGTCGACGAGGAACTCAAAAAGAAGGTTATCGAGGACGTTGTTCTTTTGAAGCTTGTAGGATTTAAGCCGATTATCGTGCACGGCGGCGGCAAGGAGATAAGCCGTTGGGTCGCAAAGTCGGGAATGGAGCCTAGATTTGTTAACGGACTTAGAGTTACGGACGAGCCGACGATGGAGATTGCAGAGATGGTTTTAAACAGGGTCAACAAAAGCCTTGTAAACCTTGTGGAGCAGCTAGGCGTGAAGGCGGCTGGAATAAGCGGCAAGGACGGCGCGACAATACATGTTACCAAGAAATTTTCTGATGGACAGGATATCGGTTTTGTGGGTGAGGTAACAAATGTTGACCCGTCGCTTATAAAAACTCTTATCGAGAACGATTTTATTCCTATTATATGTCCTATAGGAATTGACGACGATTACAATACATACAACATCAATGCCGACGATGCGGCATGTGCCATCGCAAAGGCTGTCAAGGCAGAAAAGCTTGCATTTCTCACCGATATAGAGGGCGTGAGAAAGGTTGCAGACGACCCGGAGACACTTATATCTGAGCTCAGTTTGACCGAGGCGGAGGAGCTTATAGGGAACGGAAATATAGGCGGAGGAATGCTGCCTAAGCTCAACAACTGTATAGACGCGATTGAGAACGGTGTTTCGAGGGTGCATATCATGGACGGACGTATTCCACACTGTCTGCTCCTTGAGATTTTCACCAACAAGGGTATTGGAACGGCTATTATAGACAGAAACGCAGAGAGGTTTTATGATGGAGACAAAGACAAATAGTATTATAAATAAAGCTGAGGAAAATCTTATCCACACTTACAACAGGGCGGAGCTCGTGCTTGACCACGGCGATGGCGTGTATCTGTATGATGTGGAGGGAAATAAATATCTTGATTTTGCCGCGGGTATAGCTGTGTACGCGCTTGGATATAATTATCAGGACTACAATGATGCGGTTAAGGCACAGGTCGATAAGATTGTGCATATTTCAAATTTATATTACAGCGAGCCACTTGCGGACGCGGCAGAAAAGCTTGTAAAAGCAACAGGACTTAGCAAGGCATTTTTTACCAACAGCGGAACCGAGGCGATAGAGGGCGCGCTAAAGCTTGCAAAGAAGTACGCATATCTTCGCGACAACAGCACAGACCATGAGATTATAGCGATGGAGCACTCCTTCCACGGAAGAAGCATGGGAGCACTCTCCGTCACAGGAAATGCGCATTACAGGGAGGCATTTGGGCCGCTTATACCGGGAATACGTTTTGCCGAGTACAACAATCTTGAGAGTGTAAAGGCACTTGTAAATGAAAAGACATGTGCGATTATATGCGAGACTGTTCAGGGCGAGGGCGGAATATTCCCTGCCGACCAGGAATTTTTGGAGGGACTTAGAAAGCTCTGTGACGAGAACGATATGCTTCTCATTCTCGACGAAATCCAGTGCGGAATGGGACGAACAGGTTCAATGTTTGCATACCAGCAATACGGTGTGGAGCCGGATGTGGTGACGGTTGCAAAGGCGCTCGGATGTGGTATACCTGTCGGAGCGTTTGTGGCAAATGAGAAATGTGACAAGGTTTTGGTTCCGGGAGACCACGGCACGACCTACGGCGGAAATCCGCTTGCGACGGCAGCAGCCTCAAAGGTATTTGACTTATTTGAGAAAAATGATATTATAGGACATGTGAATGAGGTGGCACCTTATCTTATGGAGAGGCTCAGGGACTTTGCGGGCAGGCACGATTGTGTCAAGGCTGTCAGAGGTCTTGGACTTATGTGCGGCGTGCAGTTTGCGGACGAGCTTCCCGTTGGAAATGTCGTGAAAGCGGCAAGGGAGCATGGACTTATCGTTATAAGTGCGGGACTTAACACACTAAGGTTTGTCCCACCGCTTATAATCACAAAGCAGAATGTGGATGAGATGATTGACATTCTGGAAAAATGTGTTTAAGACCGCCTCATTATAAAGCTGTGGGAGCTGTAGGATAAAGGCAGCTTACATATCAGCCATAAATAATGAAAGGTTCTATTTTATATATGAGATTTATTTCTTTGGTTAAAAAAATATTTGCTGGAGCGCTTGTGGGCGTACTTGCCACGACAAGTCTTTCAGGATGCAGAATACAGTACGTCGAGGATGAGACAACGACTGAGGATGAGACGGTTTCACAGGCAGTTGTGGAGGATGAGCCTGTAGACATTAATCTGTGGTACAGCAATGAAGCTTTTTCGGGATATCTTCAATACTGTGCGGCACAGTATGAGACGGCGAACACGAATGTCCATATCAATCTGGAATATATACCGGAGTCGGATTATGTTGACACGCTAACATCGGAGGCGATAAAGCCGGGAAAGGTTGATTTGTATCTGATTGACAATGACAGGCTCGAGCAGGTGAAGCTTGCAGGTATTGCGGCTGAGAACAGGATGACAGATATATATAATGTGTATAATTATAGTCAAACTGCCCTTGACGCATGTATGTATAACGGAAAGATGATTGCGTATCCTCTTAGTTTTGATACAAGTTTCCTCATATATAATAAGGACTATGCGCAGGATGCTGATATGACAAACTTCGATGCGATAAAGCTTTTTGCCGAAAATGTTGAAGTTCCGGCGGGCAGCAATATAACTTCTGTTTTTACATGTGATTTGCAGGATATATTTTATAATTATGGATATTTAGGGGCTTATCTCAATATCGGAGGAAGAAGCGGTGATGACCGCACATCAATTTTTGATATAACGGATGAGCTTACAAGTGCGACGGAGCTTTACAAGCAGCTTATAGAATATTTTTATATTGATTTGAACAGCGTGGATTATTATTCATGTATAAATGATTTTGAAAAAGGCTCGATTGTCTTTACGATTGGCGATATGAATATGTACCAGAGAGCAAAAAATCAGGATGGGCTTAATGTCGGCGCGGCACCTTTTCCCGATATGAGCGCTGATATAAAGAGTGCGCCTTTGTCCGTGACAACCATGGTTGCGGTCAATCCTTTTTCGGACAATACGACGGTTGTTGAGAGCTTTGCAAAGTTTTTGACATACACAAATGTTGAACAGCTCTATGTTCAGGCAGGTGTTCCGGCGTGCCGCAGGATAGACAATGACGATGAAAATCTAAATATGATATATGAGTCGTATGACAAGTCGGTTCCTAAGCTCAAGCTTATGTACAGCGATGAGTTCTACGCATTGCTTGAGGTTACAATGCACCGTCTTGCCGACGGAACAGGTGATGTTAAGATTTTGTCAAATGTGAGAGATTATCTTTATCAGAACTGGCAGTCTGAAAATACATCTGAGTCTGAAAATTAATATTAGAAATGTTTTAAAACCCGGTTGCATTAACCGGGTTTTTTCGTTACAATAAAAAAGTCGGGTTATCTTTCCCGAGTCAGAGGGACCTTATGAGACAGACATGAGGAGAAAAAATGACAAAAAAAGAAGGTAAAAAAATTTATAAGATTGCTGTCTACGCAGTTGGAGTTTTGATTTTTGCGGCATCAGGTTTTTTATATTCGTGCACAGCGAAAAAAGGTGATGTGTACTCGGTTTCACAGAGCACACAGACTGAATTAGAGCCGACGGATAATGTGACCGAAGGGACAAAAAATGCTGATTCCGGAGGTTCGGATGATACGAATAGCACCGCTTTGGATGAGAGCACCGAGACTACAGTTTTTGTGTATGTGTGTGGGAATGTGGTAAATCCCGGTGTGTATGAGGCTTTGGAAAATTCGAGGGTGTATGAGCTTATAGACATGGCAGGCGGAGTTACACAGGATGGATGCCTTGAAGCGCTCAACCTTGCGGAACATGTATATGACGGTCAGAAGCTCTATGTCCCGAACCATGAGGAATATGAAAATAATGGAAGTATTTCCTATGAGCAGGAACAGACAGAAAACGGTGCGGGCGGTCTTGTAAATATAAATACGGCTGGACTTGAGCAGCTTATGACACTTCCGGGGATTGGTGCGTCGCGCGCACAGGCGATTATTGAGTATCGGAATGTTAACGGTATGTTTGGAAGTATCGAGGACATAATGGGAGTGAGCGGCATAAAAGAAAGCGCATTTTCAAAAATTAAAGATTATATCTGTGTAAAATAAATTGAGTTAAGAGGGTAACGGAAAGGGGAAAAATGGCTGATAAAGTATTGGTTGTCGATGATGAAAAATTGATTGTTAAGGGAATAAAGTACAGCTTGGAGCAGGACGGAATGGAAGTTTCGTGTGCGTATGACGGAAAAGAGGCACTTGAACTTATAAAGGCGAACAATTATGACATAATTCTGCTTGATGTGATGCTGCCGGAGATGGACGGGTACACTGTCTGTCAGCAGGTGAGGGAGTTTTCCGATGTCCCTATTATAATGATAACGGCTAAGAGCGAGGATATGGACAAGATACTTGGACTTGATTATGGCGCTGACGACTATATGACTAAGCCTTTTAACATACTTGAGGTCAAGGCGCGCATTAAGGCGATTAAGAGAAGAAACAGGCATATTATCCCCACCGACCCCAGCACGCGAATTATTGCGGGAAATATGGTTATGGACAGGAACAACAGGCATGTGTACATCAAAGGGCGTGAAATCAGCCTTACGACCAAGGAATATGATGTGCTTGAGCTTTTGGTGACTAATCCTAACAAGGTGTATGGCAGGGAGATGCTTCTAAATCTTATATGGGGATATGACTATCCGGGTGACGCGAGAACGGTTGACGTGCATATCAGAAGGCTTAGGGAGAAGATTGAGACAAATCCAAGCGAGCCTGAGTATGTTCACACAAAATGGGGTATGGGATATTTCTTTAAGCAGTAGGCAAAAAATAATATAAAGGATATGTTATGAAAGATAAGCTTTTGTCCATATTAAAGACAGTAAAAAAGCATTTGCTTAGTATAAGATTTATAACGGTTGTGGTGATACTCGCCGCATCGGTTGTTCCGCTTGCCATTGCAAAGGGAGTTGTGAAAAAGTGCGTCCTTGACAGAGGGATAGAGAGGTTGGAGTCACAGCTTTTAAATACGGGAAATCTGCTTGCGGGGGATATCGGAAAGACGGGATATTTTAACAAACAGCACGACGATAAGATAAATGCGCAGATTTCGCAGATTTCGTATATGTATTCAGGACGAATTGTCATTGTGGCAGCCAATTATGTTGTTGTAAAAGATACCTATGTCGATAAAGAGAACAAGACCCTTGTGTCGTATGAGGTCAATCAGGCGTTCCGTGGCATAACAACAAAGAACTATGACAGCAGGCATGGAATAATTGAGATTACCCAGCCGGTGTATGCGCCGGATGGAAACACGATAACGGGAGTGCTTATGTTCGCCGTGCCGGATACAACGGTAAAGGAAAATGTGCAGTACATTGACAGGATTATGACCTACGTTATAGATATAGTATTTATGGTTATGCTCTTGTTGGCACTCGGATATGCGCTCAGTGTTAGCAGACCTTTGAGAAAGCTCGCGGAGTCCATACACGGCATAACAAGCGGATATATGGACAAGCGTCTTGATGAAAATAAGGGCTTTGGGGAAGTCGGCCTTATTTCAACAGAGGTCAACAAGATGCTTGAAAGGCTGAAAACACTTGACGATTCGAGACAGGAATTTGTCTCAAATGTATCGCATGAGCTGAAAACACCTATAACGTCCATAAAAGTGCTCGCGGACTCACTGAATGGTCAGGACAATGTTCCGGTTGAGCTCTATCAGGAATTTATGAGTGATATTGTCGAGGAGATTGACAGGGAGAGCCAGATTATAAATGACCTTCTCTCTCTTGTGCGTCTGGATAAGACTGCTGCCGAGCTTAACCTCGCGCCGCAGAATGTGAACGAGCTTGTGGAGCGCGTGTTAAAAAGGTTGAAGCCTATAGCTGAGGAGAAAAATATAGAGCTTGTGCTTGAGAGCTTCAGACCTGTTGTGGCTGAGATTGATGAGGTAAAGATGACGCAGGTTATCACAAATCTTGTTGAGAACGGAATTAAGTACAATGTGGCAAACGGCTGGGTGAGAGTTTCGGTAAATGCCGACCATAAATATTTTTATCTGACAGTTGCTGACTCCGGCATAGGAATACCTGATGACTGTCGCGACAAGATATTTGAGCGTTTTTACCGCGTCGACAAGGCGCGTTCACGTCAGACGGGAGGAACGGGACTTGGACTTGCCATAACCAAATCGGTAATACTTATGCACAAAGGCGCTGTGAGAGTCTACAGCAAGGAGGGCGAGGGAAGCACATTCACTGTCCGTATACCGCTTACGCAGGCAAAGAAATCATAAAGATGGGGGATGGCATGAAAAAATATATATCAAAAAAATACATTGGTATGTGGGTTATTTTTGCCTGTGTTCTTGTTTTGAGCCTCGGTGTGCTCAGTTCATGTTCTAACAAAACACGAGGGGAGCAGGAGCTTGGCGAAAATCAGTATTGTGTGTACTATCTTGATGAGACGGGACGCGCGCTTACATCGGAGGTATATACCGCACAGGCGAATGTGGATGATTTGGAAAGTCTTGTAAGTGAATTGTACGGGGCGATGAAGAAACCTTACGATGGCGCACACAATTCAAGTACTGTGCGGGATGATATTATAATTGTCAACACGAAGCTCAACGATGAGGTTTTATCCGTGTATTTTGCGGAAAGTTACAACAGGCTTTCCACCGAGGATGAGGTTATGTTCAGGGCTGCCTATGTTAAGACGATAACACAGATACAGGGAATTAAGTATGTCACTTTTTATGTAAATGAACAGCCGTTGCAGGATGCACTTGGAAATCCTGTCGGCATTATGCTTGCCTCTGATTTTATGGATGACATAGGTTCAGGGATTTACAGAACGTGGGTTGATTTGTCGGTTTATTATGGAAATTCCGATGCGGATAAGCTTGTGCCGGAGAAGATAACCATAGGCTATGGAAAGGATGCTTCTGTTGAGCGTGTGATAATAGAGCAGCTTATAAAGGGGCCTGACGAGGAAAGTCATGTAAGAACGGTTCCGGCGACGCTCACACTTTTGAGTGTCACGACGAAGGACGGAGTGTGCTATGTGAATTTTGACTCGGTGCTGACAGATGAGGTGCTTCCTGTCTCACCTGCAATGACCATATATTCGATAGTCAATTCCCTTTGCGAACTTTCAAGTGTAAATAAGGTTCAGATTTCCGTGAAGGGGAACTCAAATATTATTTTTAAGGACAGCATAGATTTATCACAACCTTTAGAGAGGAGTTTAGATATTATTGAGACACAACAAAATTAAAAGACCGCTTGTTCCTGCCCTCATATTTATGACGGCAGGAATTGGGACAGGTCTTATAAATGCACCGCTGCCGCTTATGTTTTTGCCGGCGGCAGCAGGCGCAGCCTGTATATTTTATTACGGAAAAAGCAGACTCCAAAAATATTATTTTTTTCAGATTTTCTTATTTTTCTTATTATTTATAGTTGGTTTTTTCACAGCATATATCCATGAAAATTATGACAACAGAATAATTAGCAAAGCAGTGCAAACAGAGAATTATGTCACACAGGGAAATGTTGATGTTGACACTATGCACATATCCGCAACTGTTGAGAAAGTTGTCGATGGCACATATTCAAAACGGCTTATGTTAGAAAAGTGTTCCATAAACGGAAAACGGCTTGTAAACAATATTGTCCTTGAAATTTCGGACACCGACAGCCCGGGATGGTGGGCACAGAGGGGAGATTACATAGAGATTGAACTCCAAATGGATACGGGCGATGCTGTACTGCCTCTTCCCGATGCCGCAACAAATCCGGGACAGTTCGATTCGAGGCAGTACTATAAATCACTTGGGTACGCCTACTACATTAAAAAGCCGAATGTCATACTTTTAAAGCGTGGACAAAATCTTATTGTAAGAGGTTTGGAGAGATTTAAGGCATCGCTTAAAACAGTGTATGCGCTGTGCTGTACACCGACGGATGCGGGAGTGTACGAGGCGATGGTCACAGGCGACAGGACGGACATGGACAGCACCACAAAAGACCTTTTTACCGCGGCAGGTATAGGACATATTCTTGCCATATCCGGGCTTCATATTTCATTGATTGGAATGGGAGTTTACAAATTGCTTAGGCGCGGCGGATTTATGCAGCTTATATCAGCCGTGATAAGCGGAAGTATTGTCGTTTTGTTCGGCGTTATGACGGGAAATTCGATATCCGCAATAAGAGCGATAGTGATGTTCGTCTGTGCAGTTATCGCGCAGGTGCTCGGAAGAAAATATGATATATTGTCGGCGGTGTCGCTCTCCGCGATTATAATAATGCTTAAAAATCCCTATGTGATTGCCAATTCAGGGTTTCTGCTGTCCTTTATGGCTATTGCAGGTGTGGCAGTGGTGTCAGAAGGATTTAGTGTAAAGTGGCTTAAATGGTTTACCGGGCCTGTGGCAATTCAGCTCGCAACACTTCCAGTGATGCTGTGGTTCTATTATGAAATTCCTGTGTATTCTGTATTCTTGAATCTGCTTGTTGTTCCCCTTATGAGTTTGATTATGATATCGGCGGTTGGATGCGGTCTGCTTGGTCTGGTAAGTATTCCATTGGGAAGTTTTTTTGCCGGGATGGGACATTATATTCTTGTCTTGTTCAGGTATGGATGTAAAATCATGCTGTCACTGCCCGGAAGTGTGTTTGTCGCCGGAAGACCTAAGATGTGGCAGGTTGTGGTTTACTATATTTTACTTATTTTATTTTCAATGCGAAAAGATATTGTTAAATATCTGACAAACATGTTTGAAAACTTATGTAATGTATTTATAACCGTCATTAATATTACATTGAGAGGGATGTTTGTGTTAGCTGTTTTTGTGCTTCTGGTAAGAAACAGGAGTGGGCTTGAAGTCACATTTCTTGATGTCGGTCAGGGCGATGCAATATTTATAAATATGCCTAACGGTGGAAATGTTTTTATTGACGGTGGAAGTACCTCCTCGAAAAATATCTATGACAAGGTAATAGAGCCGTTTCTAAAATTTAAAGGCGTGAGAAAAATTGACTTTCTTTTCATAACACACAGCGATGCCGACCATGAGAATGGATGGAGCGAGGCAGTGGAGGATGTCAACACTGGCAATGTGAAGCAAGAAAATCTTGGATATATTCCCACAATCTATAATCTTGTGTTGAATGAGAGTGACTTTGCAAAATATGAGGCGGCAGTGAAAAATAAGAAGTATCTAGAGGCTTTGCTGATGGCGGAGAATGTGGAGGGATTTAATTTGAATGAGGATTTTGGATTGACTGGAAGTGCTGACAAGTCAGGCTTATTAGAGGATGTTGCCACGGCGGAGTCGATAGAGGGCATTGCCATAAGAATGGAAAACATTGGGACACAGATTTTGTGTTCACAGTATTTGACAAAATATATGTTTGATGAATGCAGCATAACTTCTCTCAATGGAAGCCTTAATGGAAGTGGCTTGACAGGTGAATTTTGGAATGGGGATATGTCAGGTTATGCTGCGGGAAATTATTCAGCCAGAAGTTATTCCAGCGATTCGGAAAATGACAATTCAATAGTCTTGTTACTTGAATATAATGGTTTCTCAATGCTGTTCACAGGAGATATGACATCTAAAAAGGAAGCATTTGTCGCGGAGGGCATAAAGAAATGTGGTGTGGATAGCCTGTCACTGTTAAAGGTCGGACACCACGGCTCAAAATATTCATCTGATGAAGCCTTTCTTGCTTCGACAATGCCACAGATTACAGTCATCTCATGCGCCGCCCAAAATTCCTATGGACATCCGCACAGAGAAGTTCTTGAACGCCTTGAAAACATTGGCGCTGCGGTGATTAGAACCGACCATAGTGGGGCGGTGATAACAAAAATTGATGACAGAGATGGGCAAATGCTTGTGTTTGGGTATAGCGAAAAATAAGAGCATGAAAATACCCAATAGGGGAGATGACAAACAAGCTAAATTAAAGTGTAGTGGGTATAGAGAGGGTGGAGGGAAGAAAAATACCCACAATAAAGCTAGAAGTAATATTGTGGTGGGCATAGGGAGCGAGTATGGTGTTGAAATACCCACAAGATAGTTGTGAGCAATAGTGAGGAGGGTAGAGGAAGCCATATAAATAAAAAAATACCCACAATAGAGGTAGTGAAGACAAGATGAAAGTGGGTATTTGTAGCGCAGGAGTATAATTTAATAGAATAGTTGCGCATTTATAAAAAATATTAATAATTTAGTGGAGAGAAGAATATGTTTATAAACTTAAATGATATAAAAAAGAGAATAGAAGTTATTCAGGATGATTTGAAAAGGATTGAGGCATTTGAAAATAAAATGCCTGCCGGCGAGCTTTTTTGTGCGCGAAATGGAAATCATTATAAATGGTTTCACAAAAAGGCGGATAAGTATGAATACATTCCTAAGAAGAACAAGGAGCTTGCAAAAAAATTAGCAGTAAAGAAATATTATGGTATGAAACAAAAAGATTTGTTGTCTGAGTTGGTGGCATGCGAGGCGTATATAAGTAAAGCAAATGTGGAGGATAAAGCAGAAAAATTGTTAAATCATTGCGAGTATGCAAAGCTTGTAGAAAATTATATGATTTCACAAAAACATGAAATAGAAGAATGGGCTGGTGCAAAATATGATAGAAATACAAATTATTCTGAAAATTTAAATGTAAAAGGTACGCAGGGGAAATATCTTAGGTCAAAGTCAGAGGCAATTATTGACAGGATATTATATAACGCAGGTGTTCCGTTTCATTATGAAGAAAAGCTTGAATTAAATCATACATATTTTTATCCTGATTTTACAATTAAGCATCCAAAAACAGGAAAGATTTTTTACTGGGAACATTTTGGCTTGATGGACAACCACGATTACATAAATAATGCCTGCTCAAAAATTAGAACATATTGTGAAAATGGTATTATACCCTCAGTTAATTTGATATTGACCTATGAAACCAAGGAATATCCAATAAGAATAGATGATGTTGAAGAGCTTGTTAAGAAATATTTTTTGTAGGTGATATTTTGTAGTTTCGTGCAGAAATTATTGTGAATAAAAATGAGTCATGGTATAATGAACACAGTAGTTTTTGAAGTTTAAGCAGGAAGCTCCGACTTCTATAAGTCGGAAGTATTTGGTTATGAGCAAGCAGCGAAGCGGATTGCGAATATCCGCTTGACTTTGCAACAGCGAAGACAGAAGGGGGGATAAATGTGGACTTTAATTATGAGCAGGAGCGAAGAGAGGCGATTGATGCCGGAAGGCGCGCGCTAGACAGTCTGTATAAGGCACAGGAGCAGCTTGAGAGTGCAAAAAACTGGGGTATTGTTGATATTTTAGGGGGAGGTTTTTTGACAAATGTTATCAAACATTCCAAGATGGACAATGCGCAGCAGTACATGGAGCGCGCTAAGTCAGATTTGAGAAGTTTTAGCAAGGAGCTGGGAGATATTTCCTCGCATGTTGATGTGAATTTTAACACATCGGATTTTCTTACATTTGCCGATTTCTTTTTTGACGGGCTTGTCGCTGACTGGATGATGCAGGATAGAATTAACTCTGCAAAGCAGCAAGTTAATGAGGCGATAAGGAGAGTGCAGGATGCGCTCAACAAAATTTAACTTACATTTATAACACTCATGATGAGTCAACAATGTCTGTTTTGTGTAGCAATAAGTGTTGTTAATTTAAGCTGATTTTTGGTTAATTTTATGAAAAAGTATATAATAAGCATTAAAAATTCGTGGAGGAAAATATAAAAATGGAAACGATATTTTACACTGTCGACAGCATAGACGGAGACTATGCAAATCTTAAAAGAGTTGATGACGAACAGGGAGAATTAAAACTTGTTGCGAGGGCGCTTTTGCCGGAAGGTATACAGGAGGGCAGTACATTAAAATACGAGATGCTGGAATACTCGATTGTGTAGTTGTTTGCTGAAGGAGACTTTTAGAGGTCTCCTTTTTTGATGCAAATATTTTTGTAAAAATATATTTTTTGCATAAATTGTCTTGACAATTAGCTCTACAGGCAGTAGACTAAAGCTGCACTACAGATAGTAGACCGGACGCGCAATGGACATGCAATGGCAGTTTTAGGCGACGTTTCAATCTACATCTAAAATGAGTAGATAATTGCAAAGTTATAAATTGACACGACTGTTCAGTTTTAAAATTAAACTTTGTATTTATCTATGTAGAATACTATAAATGAGTAATTATGAAAAAATACACAGAAATAGTTGTTATTTGTTTAAATTTAAAATAGATTTCAGGAAAAATATCCTTATATAACAAATAAATTTGTGTAATATTTTAAATTTCTTCATTTATAGTAAAATAAAAAACAAGAGGGGGACAAGGCAAATTATGGCAGGATTTTTTAATTCGTTGTTGCAGATGAGCATTATGGCAAGCTGGCTCATAATCGCGGTTGTTGTGTTGAGGTTATTTCTAAAAAGGGTGCCGAGGAGTATTGTTTGCTGCCTGTGGGCGCTTGTGGCTATAAGGCTTATATGTCCATTCACTATTGAGAGCAGCTTCAGCCTTATTCCAAATCTGCCGTTTATGCAGAGTTTGAATATGGCTGGCAGTATTTATGGTGAACGCGGTAGTGAGATTGATGGTAACTGGGTGATTGATAATGCAGATCTGAATTCGTATGCAAATGGCATGAATGGAAATTCTGCTATTATATCAGGTCGCGACGATGCTGTTGACGGAGGAGCGGATGGCGTTAATAAAGACAAAAATAATTTACTTAATGGATTTGATACAAATAATATAGCAGGATTGTTTGGCGAGGAAGAGTTGGCAGATGGTATAAAAGTTGCTGGAACAGTCAGTATATCAAATGGTATGGCAATCGGCGATACAGACGATAGAACAAATGTAAACGGAGTCGATAAAACAGGGAACACAGTCAACGGGACAGTACAAGGAACGGATAGCGATAACGGCAATAAAACAGGCAATTTGGTAGGCAATCAAACGCATATCATGACAGATAACACAACAGCAACATATAACATAGAAAATAACAACATCAACGCTGGTGTGGGAAATGTTTTCGTAGCGATATTTAGAAGTGACAAAGGCATTATCGGTATTATTCCATATAGTGTAGTCAGAGCGATGCCGTTTGTGTGGCTTGCCGGAGTGGAAGTGCTTTTGATTTACGCACTGATATCGTATATAAGATTAAGAAAGCGCACAGCGGCTTCAATAAATATTGAAAATAATGTTTACCTGTGCGATGATATCAACACGCCGTTTATACTTGGAGCATTTCAGCCTAAGATATATCTTCCGTCGGTGCTTGGTGAGGACATGAGGGAGTATGTGCTCGCGCATGAAAAGGCTCATTTAAAGAGATTTGATAATATATGGAAACCGCTTGGTTATATTATCTTGTGTGCGCACTGGTTCAATCCTTTTGTGTGGATTTTTTACATACTTTTGTGCAAGGACATAGAGATTGCATGTGATGAGAGGGTAATTTCAGATAAAGACATTGAATATAAAAAACAATATGCTTCTACATTGTTAAGTTGCAGTGCAAACACAAGTATAATATCAGCATGTCCGCTGGCGTTTGGTGAGGTAAGTGTAAAGGAGAGGATAAGGGCTGTGCTCAACTATAAAAAGCCTGCATTTTTTGGTATATTGGCTGCGGTAGTGCTGTGCGTGGCAGTTATTGTCGGCTTTATGACAAGTCCAAAACAGAGCGGAAACGATATGAAAGGCAATTCGGAAATTGTTGCTGACGGTGAGACAGACAAGGAAAATGACACTTTGCAGAGTGCAAAAGATGTGGATGAAACGCAACAGACAGACACAGAAAATGAGAGTAAAACAGATAATCTGGAAGAGAGCGAGGATAATAATCCGGAATATAATGAGGGTGAAACATTGTCTGTTATGGAACAGTTCGAGCTTGCCGATGACAAACTTGATTTTTTGAGAATGTTTGCCGGGGATTCTGAAAGCTATAAATATTCAGATACAGGAAAGAGAATGTTTGACTCATACGCGGCAGAACTAAGCGAGATAAATCCTGAAAAATATGAGAAATTAAAAGACCCAATAACTTCATTGTCCACTATTATGGATGTTGAACCTGAGAGTGCCGAAATATTTTACAGCCAAGGGTATAAAATTGTTGTACTTCATTTGGATACAGGGGATGACATAGCTTATGGGATGCGTCAAAGAGGCGAGCTTTGGATGCCATTCATGAGCTATATTGAGCAAAGTGATAATTACGCAAAGTATCGTGAATATGACAGATTTATAGATAAGCTGACAGCGGATAAAATGAGAACGTATGATGACAGGACTTTGGATGACGGCTTTTGGGAAGGACATGATTGGGATTTTGTTGTGTTGGACAGCATTGAGAGCGAGGATACGGTTCTATATGGAAGTTATGATGTATCTACGTCTGTACTTAGGCGTGGAAATCAGATTATTCCTGTGCCGCTTTCATGGGGAGATATGTTTGGGAGAAGTCCGGAAATGCATGTTGCCGATTATGATAATGACGGCAGTCTGGAATATGCAATAAAAATATCTACGGAATCGGGGACAGGCATATCAGGGTCAGAGTTATACATTATAGAGACTGACTGGGAGGAAGATGAAAATGGAAAGGTTGAGTACACCATAAATGAATATCAGGTGTACTACTCACATCAGGAGCTTGATGCATTTGATTTCCAATATGATGATGAAGAGAAAGTGCTGACTGTGCTATATAATGACGAATTTGTCGGTACGCTTGATTTGTCGGAACTTTCGGGTGATTATGCGGGGGTTACGTTTGGATGTATATATGGGGTTGACTATGTGGACGGTGACTGGTATTTTAATGCGAAGGGCTTAATTAACAGAGCAAATACTGCGCCTTCATATGATTGGGGTATATTATTTGAAGGAAGAATTGTATATGACGGTCAGAGTTTTCATCTGGAGGATACGCAGGTGCAATTAAAGAATCCTGACTCAGAATAAATGGCTTATATATTGTGGGGTTGATATTTTGACATTATTAAAAAAAGCAATTATTAAAAGCTGCACATAAATAGCTGTTATTTGTTTGAATTTAAAATAGACTTAAAGAAAAATGTTTTTTGTATAGCAGCTAAGTTTGTGTAATATTTTAAATTTGTTAATTTATGGGTTATTAAAGAAGTTACAAACTTCTGTTGTGTAGAGCAATGAATCTTGTGTTGGGAAATGGGTACAAGCTACTTGGAAATGGAGGTAATATATGGCAGAGTACAGATTGGGCGAAGTTGAGATGAAGTTTGCGGACATTATATGGGAGAATGAGCCGATTGCGTCGGGGGAGCTTGTGAAGCTCAGTGAGCAGAAGCTAAAGTGGAAGAAGTCGACTACATACACCATACTCAAAAGACTTTGTGAGAGGGAGATTTTTAAAAATAAAGACGGCGTTGTGACTTCACTTATAAGCAAGGAGCAGTTTCAGCTAAAAAAAGGTGAGGCGTTTCTTGACGAGAATTATGGAGGGTCACTGCCGTCGTTTGTGGCAGCGTTTGCATCGAGAAAAAAGCTTTCCAAGAAGGACATAGAGAGCCTTAAAAAGATTATTGATGAGAGCAAGTGATATGAAAGTGTTCGTGAAAAATTTGCTATAATAAATGCCGGATAGGATATATTGCGTATTGTGATTGAAAAAAATAAATGTTATACTCATTTTATACATTTATGGATGGTGTGGCCTATGATGAAATATACTTTATGATACAAAATATATTAGATGTAGTGGAGTGCATTACATGTAATAAGATATATTGTATACAATACGCCACACTAAATATGATAAAAGATACTCAAAGAGAATTTACATTCGCTTGGAAATGGAGAGTTTTATGAAAATCAGGGACATAATCAATTCGGACAAGCCTACACTTTCGTTTGAGGTTTTTCCACCTAAGAAGGACACAGATTTTGCAAATGTCAAGGAGGCGGCATTTGGCATAGCACAGCTTGCCCCAAGTTATATGAGTGTTACATATGGTGCAGGCGGAAGCACCAAGGGACACACGATTGCACTTGCGCATGAAATTCAGGAGAAATACAGCGTTCCTACGATAGCGCATCTCACATGTGTGTGCGCTGACAGAGCAGGCATTAAGGCGGCTCTTAACGAGATGAAGGGCGCAGGCATTGAGAACATTCTTGCACTCAGGGGCGATATACCAAAAAATTATGATGGCGAGGTTTTTACAGATTTTTCACATGCCTCAGAACTTGTTGAGCTTATAAAGGAGAGTGGAGATTTCTGCGTCGGCGGCGCGTGCTACCCGGAGGTGCATCCTGACTCAGCAAATAAAAAGGAGGATATCCTCGGACTTAAAAGAAAAGTGGATGCAGGCTGCGAATATCTCACAACGCAGATGTTTTTTGACAACAATATTTTCTTCAATTTTATGTACAGGCTAAGAGAGGCAGGCATAACCGTTCCTATAATTCCGGGAATTATGCCAATCACAAAAAAGGCTCAGGTAAAGAACGCTGTCAAGCTGTCGGGCTGTAACGTGCCGGAGCGTTTTAAGAACATAGTTGACAGGTTTGGCGATTCCGAGGAGGCTATGAAGCAGGCGGGTATAGCCTACGCCACCGACCAGATTATTGACCTCATGGCAAACGGTGTGAAGAACATTCATGTATATTCAATGAATAAGCCGGAGATTGCCGCCGGAATACAGAGGAATTTGTCGGAGATACTTAAGGCATGACATGAAATATGAACTATTAAGAAAAACGAGGAAATAAGCGTTTTTCATTAATATTTATGTCGCAGTAAACAGTGGCAAGGGGATTAATATGAAAAATATTTTAGCGGATATTAAGTCGGGCAGCTTCAAGCCTGTGTATCTTCTGTATGGCAGTGAGGACTATTTAAAAAAGCAGTTCCGTGACAAGCTCAAAACCGCGGTTGTGGCTGACGGCAACACCATGAATTACTCATATTTTGAGGGAAAATCACCTGACAGCAAGGCTGTTGCCGAGATAGCTGATACGATGCCGTTTTTTGCTGACAGGCGGCTTGTCGTGATTGAGAACAGTCAGTTGTTTAAGAGTGCGGATGACATGATGGTTGAGCTTGTAAAAAATATTCCTGAGACGACGGTTATCGTGTTTGTGGAGAATGAGGTGGACAAGCGAAACAGACTTTACAAGGCGGTAAAGGAAAAGGGATATATATGTGAGCTGAATGAACAGAGCGACAACGACTTAATAAGGTGGGTTGCCTCCATTCTAAAGAGGGAAGGAAAAGTTATGGACAATTCCACCATGCAGCTTTTTCTTACAAAGACCGGAAGCTCAATGGAGAACATATCAAAGGAACTTGAAAAACTTATATGCTATACCATGGGGCGCGAGATGATAATATCCAAGGATGTTGAGGAGATTTGCACCACACAGACCACTAACCGCATATTTGACATGATTACCGCCATATCTCAGAAAAATCAGGACAGGGCGCTTGAGCTTTACTATGATTTGCTGACACTCAAGGAGCCGCCTATGAGAATTATGTATCTTATAGCGCGCAACTTTAACCAGCTTTTGATGATAAAGGAGCTGACCGAGAATGGAAATGCGTCCGCCGCAATAGCCCAAAAGATGGGAATACAGGGATTTCTTGTCGGAAAGCTTCAGGCGCAGGCAAGACCTTTTAAGGTCGGAATGTTGAGACGCGCCCTTGAGGAGTGTGTGACACTTGAGGAGGCGGTCAAGACAGGAAGACTTGAGGACAGACTGGCTGTCGAGATGCTTATTGTGAAGTACTCGGCGGCATAAAAATAGCAAAAATGTTATGTCACTTATCAAAAATGAATATGGTTATCAAAGTAAATGAAATTTTTCTTGAAAACTATGTTAAATTCAAATAAATAGCAGCTATTTTTGAGCAGCTTTTAATAATTGCTCATTTATAGAAAGTAAATAAAATTATTATAAGTATTAAAAAACACCGCGACGGGCAGCCACCGTCACGGTGTTTTTTGTCGGCAAATCATAAATGTGATATCAATAAGCAGTGAGTATAATAACACACCTGTGATTTGCTATATATAAGCTTGCTGTACAGTCAGACAAAAGCTCAGATTAGTTCATGCTGTTAACGAGAGTAGCTAATCTGGAAACCTTTCTTGCAGCGTTGTTCTTGTGGTAAACACCCTTAGAGCAAGCCTTAGCGATTTCTGTAGATGCAACCTTGAGCTCGGCAGCAGCAGCAGCCTTATCTCCTGAAGCAACAGCAGCCTCAACCTTCTTAGTATAAGTCTTAATCTTAGACTTGATTGCCTTATTGCGGTCTGCTCTTGTAGCAGCAACTAAAATTCTCTTCTTTGCAGATTTAATGTTAGCCAATTTAATACACCTCCAAATAGTATATAAAAAATATTCTAAGTATAAGTGTCTACATCAGAACAGACACGGTAGCACTAATGTAAACATACTTGCTTATTATAGAGCGCAAAATTCAGATTGTCAAGCACTGTAGCGAATTTTTTTTCTAAATTTGGAAAAAATATTGTAGGACGTTGTGGTGTGCTGTGTGGAAGCAAAAGTGTGGGTATAATAGACAAAAATCAAGTCATAATACCAAAAATTCAGTCATAACTGTTTCGAGAGGGAAGTAGAGTGGGTATAGGAGAAGAAATCAAGCTATAATACCCAAAATTCAGTCATAATTGTTATGTTGAGGCAGCAGAGTGGGTATAGGAGACAAAAATAGGGAGGTATATTGCACATGGGTTTGAAGATAAGGACAGATTTGGCACTTGAGACGAAGGAAAGCCTTGACGAGGACGGCAGGCTTAGAGGGGTTATTTTTGACGAGAGGACAGATGACGCTACGGGGATAAAGGTGAGCCGGCTTGAGATATTGAATAAGCTTGGTGAGAAAAATATGGGTCGCGAGAAAGGCGTGTACTATACATTTGAGACGGTTCCGTTATCGGAGAATGATGGAGGATATCACAGGAAGGTGTCAGAGTTCTTGGCAGGGTATATAAAAGAAACGGTGAAAAAGCATATGAAAAAGGAGCCGCCATATCATATTTTGGTGGTGGGGCTTGGAAATCGTGAGGCTACACCTGACGCTCTAGGACCTTATGTTGTAAATAATCTTGAAATTACTGACGGAATGGGCATGGATGACAATCGCTTTGGATTTGTGAGTGCGATAGCACCCGGGGTTATGGCGCAGACAGGCATGGAAACCGCTGAAATTTTAAGGGGAGTGACACAGACGCTTGAGCCGGACTGTATGCTGGTTATTGACGCTCTTGCGGCGAGAAGCACGACAAGACTTGCCACCACAATCCAGCTTGCGGACACGGGCATTATGCCGGGTTCGGGCGTGGGAAATCACAGAAACGCCATAAACGGAAACAATATGGGAGTGCCGGTCATTGCAATAGGTGTTCCTACTGTGGTTGACGCGGCGACAATCGTGGGCGATGCCCTTGAGGGCTTACTTGACAGCATGGATTATGCCGAGCGAAAGCAGGTAGTCAGAGATTTTATACCCGAGAGCATGTTCCAGATGTATGTCACTCCAAAAGATGTCGATGAGACTGTGAAGCGCATAAGCTTTACAATATCGGAGGCGATAAATATATCAATGTCTAATCAATAAGAATATATAAGAT
>JBNMKO010000036.1:0-29420 GCA_050874385.1 Eubacteriales bacterium | reverse complement strand
ATATTTTCCATTTGACTTACTCAAAGCATAATTCTGATGGATTTCCGCGATATGAAGAATTAAAAGATGTATATGCAGTAAAAGCATTTATTGAGCAGTCCATAATTTGAAAATAAAATATAAACCACAACTTCCAGTTTATGGTGAGGTTGAACAGAATAAAAAATCACAATTGGAGGAAGCAAATAGATGAAAGTGAGCAAGTATGTCTGTGGAGCTGTTAGGCAATTTTCGTACTGGTTTGCACATGGCAAGATAGGATATCCTTTGTTGGAGGGAATTGATTACGTTGGAGAAATTTTGAAAGAGGAAAGCGGTTTTGCGGAACAGGCATTTGCTATACTTATGAATACTCTGGAAATAGATGAAAATGGAAATGTTACAAACTACAAACAGGCAGAATTTCGTGCGGCACAATATATAAGAGCCTATTTCGATAAAGATTATGTTGTTGTTCCGGCATTTGCATATTGGGAAACTGAATTATATCCGGTAAGTGAAAACTCATATGTAAAATAAAAGTTCCAATTTGTCGATGTCAAAATATATGTGTTCAGTGTGACCGAACTGACATTACTAGAGTGTTTTGTGGAATAGTAAAATAAGTAAGTGGTCGACCTATACTGCATAACTATCTGAATTGATGGCAGTGTATTGTGAAATAGAAAAATGAATAAGTGGTCAACTTTTGATGGAGGAAAAATACATTATGAATATAAAAAATGCAACAGTGGAAGATATTGCTGCGGTTGCCGCAGTTGAGGCAGAATGTTTTCCGCCTGCGGAAGCGGCGACAGAAAAGGAATTTGTTGAAAGGATAAAACATTATGGAAAGCATTTTTGGCTTATGTATGAAGGTGAAAAGTTGATTGCATTTGTGGATGGATTTGTGACAGATGAACCTGATTTATCAGACGAGATGTATGAAAATGCTACCATGCACAATGAAAACGGTGCGTGGCAGATGATTTTTGGTGTCAATACACTCCCGGATTATCGTAGACACGGATATGCCGGAGAACTGATACGCCGTGCCATTGACGATGCGAGAGCGCAAGGACGCATGGGGCTTGTGCTGACTTGCAAGGAAAAACTTATTCACTATTACGCAAAATTTGGCTTTGTCGATGAGGGCGTGTCCGATAAATCCACACATGGAAATGTCCAGTGGCACCAGATGCGGTTGACTTTTTGAACAAAAGATGTTTTTTGAGAAAGGTACATAGAATGAAAAAAATATTGAAAAAATCTCTAAAAGTAATATTGATGATTGTCACAGTTATAGTATTATTTGTGATAATATCTTTTGTCCGCCATAAAGTGTGCAGTTCAAAGGAAAAGGACTTGCTGGCTCCATTAGGAGAGCTAGTGGAAGTCAATGGTCACAACATGAGCGTATATACGGAGGGCGATGGCGACAAAACTCTTGTGTTTATGTCAGGAAGCGGAACCTGCTCGCCGATATTGGATTTTAAATCACTGTATTCGCTGTTGAGCAATGAGTACAAAATAGCGGTAGTGGAAAAATTCGGCTACGGTTTCAGTGATGTGGTAGATGAAAACAGGGATATTGATACAATATTGAGCGAAACTAGAATGGCGCTTGATAAGGCAGGAATAGAACCTCCGTATGTGCTTTGCCCACATTCAATGTCCGGATTAGAAGCCTTATATTGGGCACAAAAATATCCGGAAGAAGTTGAGGCTATCATCGGTTTGGATATGGCGGTACCGGACTATTATGATGAAATGAACATCAATATTCCTATAATGAGATTAGGACAGTATTGTGCCAGATTGGGAATTACAAGATGGATACCAAGCATTGCGGAAAGCGATGCCATCAAATCAGGAACGCTTTCTGAAAAGGAAAAAGAAATTTACAGGGCTATATTTTATCAAAAAACTGCAACTGTAACTATGATTGATGAAGCAAAAGCAGTAAAAAAGAATGCGGGTGTTGTAAAAGAAAATGGCATCCCACAGGTGCCAATGTTATTGTTTATCTCTGACGGTTCCGGTGGAACAGGTTTCACGAAAGAAAAGTGGAGAAGTATTCCTAAAGAATATATTTCAAATTGTGACAACGCAAGTTATATTGAATTGGACTGTCCTCATTATGTTCACGACTACGAGTATCAAAAAATAAGTGAAGAAATCAGAGACTTCATCCAGTGAATGTTTTGACAGGTGTTATTGCGGTGGTGAACTTTGAAATAGTATATTAATATTGAAATTTATGTACATAAAATAAGGGGAGTATAATATGACAAAATTATTGAAGGCAGTTCCTATTATGTCCTTTATATCAACAGTAGTCTTAGGCATTTTATATAAAATTACTTCTTTAGGCATTTTGCTTACGCTGGCAATTACATTTGGAACTATCACTTATCATTTTGCAATGAGATTGTTTGTTGCGCTTGTTTATAATTCTACAATGCACAACAAAGCGGATTATAAAAAGCGGTGGTATCAGGTTGGCAAACGCGAAAAGAGATTATATGAAAAGCTGAGGGTTAAAAGCTGGAAGAACACAATGCCAACGTATGATGCGGACATATTTAATCCGAGACTGCGTACTTGGGAGCAGATAGCGCAGGCGACCTGTCAGGCTGAATTGGTGCATGAGACGATAGCTGTGTTAAGTTTTTTGCCAATTATGGCGGGGATTTGGTTTGGGGCGTATCCTGTGTTCATTATCACGTCCGTTCTTTCGGCAATGTTTGATATGACGTTTGTGATTATTCAGAGGTATAACAGACAAAGAATTGTCAGGCTTATAAAAGTAGGATGACAGCAATAGCCAATAGAAAATTAAAATTACATTAGTCCATCAAGTATATTCAATTTGCTTTGCAAGCTGCTTGATAGAGTTAAAAAAGTGTGTTAAAATATTGTTGGTTAGAAAAAACTAACCCATAGAGAAATATTTGATATACTAAGATTTAATATACTAAAAATATTTTTGGATATTTTGAATGAAAATGTTGTACTTTTTTATGTGTGAAAAATATGTTGCCACAAATGCAGCGGGCAGCGACGGAAAAAAGGGGGATTGGCTATGTCATATTCAGAAGATTTGAAAGTATTTGCATCAACTCATACATATCAGCAGACAACTTGTCAGGGAAGCAGATTTCGATATGTATTAGCCGGAAAAAAGGGCGGCAAAACATTGGTAATGTTAAACGGCGGAATGAACACTCTGGAAATGTGGATGGGGTATGTGGATGCGCTGGCTTGCGATTATCAGATATTGCTTTTTGATTATCCGCAGGAGCTGCGGACAAATCAGGAACTGGTAAAGGGGATGCACGACTTTTTTATGCTGCTTGAGATAACGAAGCCGATTTTTGTAGGTGCGAGCGACGGGGGTATGGTTGCGCAGATTTATACACAGAAGTATCCGACGGAGGTTGGCGGACTTATTCTGATTTCGACGGGCGGCATGGATGCGGCGACGATAAAAAATCTCAAAAAGAAGTACTTTTTTGCGCCACTCATGCTGTTTTACATGAAGCATTGCAATTATGAGAAATTAAAGCCAACGCTTATCAAGGCCGGAATGGGGCACATCAGAAATGAGAGCAAGGAACAGATTGCGTACGCGCAGGACATGTTTGAGACAATTTTTAAAGATTATTCAAAGGAAAAAGATGTGCATATATCAGGATTGCTGGCGGATTTGATGAACCAGAAACCCGTTACGGAGGCAGATTTTAAGGAATTGAAAGGAAAAATACTGTTAATACTTCCTGACCAGGATTTCTTCTCAGGAGAGATGCAGGAAAATCTTATCAGATTGATGCATCACCCTAAGATTAAATATGTTTCGGGCGGACATCTCTCCACAGTTCTTAAAGTGGATGATTATGTGCAGGCAGTCCGCAGTTTTCTGGAAGAGAAAGTATAATGTGGGATTGGGTGCGAATAAAATGTTGTATTGAAGAATGACATTGCGTATCTACTATAACAGTGCTATAATAATACTGGGTATTTTGTGAGGGACATTCATTGAATGTGGAGGGCAGATATGAAGATTAATTCTTTACAGGAGTACAGGGATTTCGTGCAGCAACACAATATTCCTCTTGACACCATACGTTTTGCCTTGGGAGAGGATAAGGGACACGAACCTAGGTGGTTCTACATTTATCAGGACAGATTTACGGGCGAGTGGGTTGTCGCTAAGAACAAGAGTGATGGAAGTACAGCGGAGCGCTACAGGGGCAATGATGAGGCGAAAGCTTGTCAGATACTCTTTGACAAAATGGAGGAAGAGTTTAATAATAGACAGTTTAAATCGCCACAGGACACGGAAGCCGAGAGGGAATACAAGAAAGAGTTAGGAAAAAGAAGAGCTAAGAGTAGATTTGTATCCGCATTGCAGAGCACGGCGATGTATGCGGTGTTCATTGTTATACTAGGCTTTATCGTTCAAAAAACTTTGGGCGATGAACCTTCTTCTGCTGTCAAGAGACCGGGACAGGGCTACTATGTGTTTGAACATACCTATGATGACGGCTCGGTGTGGGACGATTTATACTACTATCTTGATAATATCTGGTATTACTATGATGATGAGTACGATGACTGGTATGTTGATGACGATTTTGACTATTCCTATGATTATGTAGATGACTATTATGTGGGAAATTACTATTCATCGCTCGACGGCTATTATGATGGCGATGCTTGGGATTTTGACGATACCACATACTATCAGCTATATCAGGATTCATTGAACGACAGAAATGACAATTATAATAATGACAGCTATGACAGCAATGACAATTATGATAGTTGGGACAGCTACGACTGGGATGACTGGGACAGCAATGATTCGGATTGGGATAGTGACTGGTGATGCAGCAAGCGTATACAAAGGCTATACAATTACAGATTAATATCATAGCAAGGGTGAAAGTTAAATTAAAACAGCAGACATATATTGCCGCCACATAATTGTGGACAGTGGGTATATGCCTGCTGTTTTATTGTTGTCTAAATTTCCTTCAACGCCTTCTTAAACTGGAATGAGAACAGTATAGCCGTGAATGTGACGGCGATAATATCCGCCACAGGTTCTGCCATATATACTGCATGTGCTTTGTTCACGGTGTAGATGTGAGGCATTATGTAGATGAGTGGTATGAGAAGCACAAACTTTCTCATAACAGCCACTATGATTGATGACACTGCCTTGCCGAGCGAGTTGAACGCCATTTGACAGGAAATCTGTATTCCGAATATGAACATGACCGCCATGTATATTCTGAGGGCTGTTTTTGTAAATTCGATAAGCTCCGCGTCAGGTGTGAACATTCCGGCAAATATCTGTGGAAACAGCATTATCACAAGCCATAACACGAATGAATAGCAAAGGCTTGCTTTTAGTAGAAGAAAATATGCCTTTTTCACACGGGAGGCGTTTCTTGCGCCATAGTTGTAGCTCATGATTGGCTGTGCGCCCTGTCCAAGTCCTTGTAAAGGGAGCATTGCAAACTGCATTACGCTTGTGAGTATGGTCATGGCTCCGACAGCCACATCACCGCCGTACTTTAAAAGTGATGAGTTAAAGCACACGGAGATAATGCTCTCGCTCGCTTGCATGATAAAAAGTGAAAGACCAAGTGCGAGACAAGGGAGGATTATATCCGCTTTGAGCGCAAAATTCTGCTTTTTTATGCGGAGAGTTGTCTTTTTGCCGAACAAGAATGACAAAATCCACACACATGAGCATGCCTGGGATATGATTGTTGCGAGTGCTGCACCGGACACTCCCATATTGAGTGCAAATATAAATATAGGGTCGAGCACTATGTTCACGACAGCCCCTATGAGCACGGACAACATTCCGACTTTTGCAAAACCCTGTGCGGTTATGAAGGTGTTCATGCCGAGGGTGAGCTGTACAAATATTGTTCCGAGAGCGTATATGCTCATGTAGCTTACGGCGTACTCTATGGTATTTTCACTTGCGCCGAATGCGAGGAGCAGTGGGCGGTTAAAAAAATACATGACAAATGTGAGTATGACAGATATGATAAGCTGCGTTGTAAAGCAGTTTCCAAGAATTTTTTCTGCCTTTTCCTTATCACCTTTTCCCATCAAAATAGATGCGCGCGGTGCACCGCCGTTTCCGACAAGTGCGGCAAATGCTGATATAATCATGATGAGCGGCATACATACGCCCACTCCGGTCAGCGCGAGCGAACCGCTTCCGGGTATGTGTCCGATGTATATTCTGTCCACTATGTTGTATAACATGTTTATCATCTGTGCGGCAACGGTGGGCACTGCGAGCTTTACAAGCAGCTTGCCTATCGGCTCGGTTGCCAAAAATTCTTTGTTGTTGTTCATGAGTCTTTTCCTTTCTGTTTTGTGTAGACAATATATCTATTTTATATATTTGGCAGGGAAATCGCAAGACAATATGAAAAATAAAATTACAAAGTTATAAAAATTTTAGATTTCTTGTGCTATAATATTACATATAAGTATTGTTATCGACAGACTATTCTGTTAAAATAAACTCACTATGTGTGAAAAGAGGATTGCTTATGAATACATATATTCCGGGTGTGGAGCGCGATATAAGAATATTGGGGAGGACTGCGGACAAGAAAGAGCCTGTTTTTTTCTGGACGGGAAGCGGGATTGAATTTACCGTGGACGGAAGTGAGCTGACTGTCGATTTTGTGACTGACTATGAGATATATGAGCAGTGGATAAGGGTTGAGGTTGACGGCTTTGACATGATTAGAACATCACTTCCAAAGGGTAGAAGCACGCTTAGCATTTACCGCAATATGAACGCCGACAATGTAAGGCATGTCCGCATTGTAAAGGAGGTTCAGCCGATGATGGCTGACAGGCAGGGCATACTTATCATAGATGCGCTTCACAGCGATGGAAAGCTTGGAAAACTTGCCGACAAGAAATACCGCCTTGAGTTCATCGGTGACAGTATAACATCGGGTGAGGGGCTTGCAGGCGCGAGAGGGATTACAGAGTGGAATTCTGCCATATTCTCGACGGCGGGACATTATGCGATAACCGCTGCCGACAAATTGAATGCCGACTACAGAATAATATCGCAGAGCGGATGGGGTGTATGCTCGAGCTGGGATAATGACCCTAGGCGTGTGCTTCCGAGATATTATGAGCAGGTGTGCGGTCTTTTGTGTGGAAAGTCACAGCTTGAGGCAGGAGCGGGAAATAAAAATGATTTTGACGCATGGCAGCCGGATGCGGTTCTTGTAAATCTTGGAACCAACGATGCGTTTGCTTTTCAAAATAAGGCGTGGGTCGATGAAAAGACGGGGGAGACCTTTGAGCAGAAATTAAATGCGGATGGTAGCTATGAGGCGGAATCCCTTGCCAGATTTGAGGATGCAGTGTATAATTTTCTCGTTATGCTCCGAAAAAATAATCAAAATGCACATATTGTGTGGCTTTACGGTATGATTGGAAGAACCATGGAACAGTACATACTTGAGGCTTTGAACAGGTATAGGGCTGACAAGGGCGATGAGAATGTCTCATATCTTCAGCTTCCGGATTTGAAGCTTGAGTGGACTGGTGCCAACAGTCATCCTGGAGTGCCGTCACATCAGGCAGCAGCGGATGTCATAACAGAATACCTAAGAGAAATATTGTGATAAGAAAAAATATCCAATAATATATGAACCAATCAATGGAGGTAAAAAAATTTATGGTTAATCAACAAAAAGTGAACGAAAAAATGAAAGGAACCATGCACAGAATGTTGGTAATCTTTATAATCGTCCTTGCTGTGGCGGTTGTGGGAAGTTTTGTGTATATGTATATTCGTTCACCTAAGACAGCCGACCTTGCAGATTCAAAGCTGTTTGCCGTCGAGAAGGTGTATGAGGCTTCTGAAAATGTAATAGAGCTTTTTGAAAATTCAGAGTTTGAGGAGTTGAGGGAGCAGTACTGTAATGCTGACCTTGCGGCAAAGATGACAGATGATGTGCTTGCAAAGGCTTTTGAGAGCTTTGGAGGTGATTTGGGCGAGCGCGTGGAGATAACAAGCAAGGAAGGTTTTGAGGTGGAGCAGTCGGATGTGTATTATGCGATGACGGTGTATAAAGTAAGTTATGAGAACAATGAGCTGACATATACAATCATGTTTGACACCGACATGAAACTTGCAGGTTTTGGCGCTGACCCTAAGAAATAATTATGACATTTTCTGAGAGGTAATTATGTTTGACTATACGAAAAGCCTTTTGTTTAACAAGATAAATGAGCCGGACATAGAGAAAATGCTCAAGTGTTCCATGGCATCGCATAAGCAGATTAACAGCGGTGAGACAATATTTGGACAGGACGAAAAGCCTGTGTTTATCTATCTTCTCTTGGAGGGTCAGGTGATTATCACCAAGTATCTTCCGTCGGGGAGAAGAGATATACTCATGACTGTTGAGCCGGGGGACGTTTTTGGAGAGATTTTCTTTTTCGGAGATGAGGAATATTACTGGTGCGATGCGGTTGCGACAAAGAAATCTACTGTGCTCATGATGCCATATTCGTTTATATACGGTTTTTGCTCAAATGTGTGTGAACATCACAAGCAGCTTGTACATAACCTTCTCGACATACAGTCAAGGTGCAATCTGCTTATGATGAAAAAACTCCATATTGTGACCGGTACGACGTTGAAACAGAAGCTTGGACTGTGGATGAATGACCGCATAAATGAGAAAAATGAAGTTAAGCTCGATATGACAAGGGAGGAATTGGCGGACTATCTCGGCGCGGCGAGACCTTCGCTGTCGAGAACGCTGACCCAGATGCAGGATGAGGGGATTATTTCCATTCATAAGCGGGTTATAAAAATCGAGGATATCGACCTTTTTGAGGAGCTTTTCGACGAGTAGAATGGCAGAGTGCTGGAATATGGCTTGTGTGGAATTGATTTTATGAGGTTTTAAATTTAAAAAGATAAAATTATAAAAAAAGAATAAATTTGGAAAAATGTTGCAAATGTGACATAATTACTTTTCCTATGGTGTTATATTGTGAGCATCAAAGGAAGGAGGTAATTGCAATGACAGCAAGTACAGCACAGGTTGATAATCTTATTTCATTATTGGATGGATATGCAGAGAAAGGTGGACATCATCTTAATGTCAATGTATTGAACAGGGATACTCTTATAGACGCACAGAAGCACCCTGAAAAATACCCGCAGCTTACCATCCGAGTATCCGGCTACGCAGTAAACTTTATCAAGCTCACCAAGGAGCAGCAGGATGAGGTTATAAGCAGAACTTTCCACCAGGCAATGTAATTAAATAGTGTGAAGTATATAGCTGGTGGAAAGTTCTACTTTCACACCAGGCAATGTAATTAAATAGCGTGAAGCGTATATCTGATTGATAGTTTTACTTTCAAATCATGGAATGCAATTATATATTGCGAAGTATATGTCTAAAAGTTTTGTTTTTATATCAGGCAATACATAGATAACTTGAAGCCCCATGTGACACAAAAAAGTGTTGCGTGGGGCTTTTTGCGGTGTTGTGTACGGCTTGATATTTGGTGTAATCAATGGTAAAATTAGATAGTTAGCAGCATCTTTTAAATGATGAGAATGAAATTATAACGGAAAGGACAAAGACCATGAAAAAGGTAAAAAAGATACTTGTATTGCTCATTGGTATGATTTTTGTGCTTGCATTATGTGTGGCATGTGCAAAGAAAACGAGCAATACTCTGGGAACACCGGGTGAGGGGACGAGCAGTCAGACCGGGGAGGTGGCAGGCGAGTCTACGAATGGCGATACGACGCAGCAGGATACGACAGCGGGGTCTGAGAGTACGTCAAAAGAGGAAATAAACACAAGTACCGATACAAACAGTACTGATAAGGCAGATACAGGAAAAGAGGATAAGGCTACGAATAATGGCGAGTCGCCAAAGCAGAGCGGGACGACGCAGCAGGACACGACAACAGAGACCGAGAACACGTCAGAAGAGGAAATAAACACGAGTGCTGGGACACAGGAGCAGAGTGACACGGCATCACAGGAAGAAAATACATCAGAAGAAACTGCATCGCAGACTGAACAGTCGACAACTTCATCACAGGCATCAGGTTCAAATGGCGCGTCAGGCGCGTCGGACGGCACACCGTATGCACAGCACGGCAGGTTGAGCGTAAATGGTACAGCGCTCACTGACGAGCACGGAGCGGCATACCAGCTTCAGGGCGTGAGCACTCACGGCATAGGGTGGTTTCCGCAGTATGTAAACGAGGATACTTTTGCAGAGCTTAAAAGCTGGGGTGTCAATGCAGTGAGACTTGCAATGTACACGGCGGAGGGTGGCTACTGTGAGGGCGGCGATGCGAACAAGGATAATCTAAAAGCGCTTATAGACAAGGGAGTTCAGGCGGCAACCGACCTTGGAATGTATGTGATTATCGACTGGCATGTGTTAAATGACCACGACCCTTGGACGTATGCCGATGAGGCGGAGAAGTTTTTTGCCGAGATGTCACAAAAATATAAGGATTACGGCAATGTGATTTATGAGATATGCAATGAGCCAAACAGTGGTCCGGACTGGAGCAGTGTAAAGGCGTATGCCGAAAAGATAATTCCGGTAATTCGTGAGAACGCACCAGACGCTGTTATAATAGTAGGAACACCTACATGGTCTCAGGATGTCGACAAGGCGGCAGCAGACCCTATAACAGGGTACGACAATATAATGTATGCGCTCCATTTTTACGCTGATACACATAGAGATTACTTGAGAGACAGAATGAAGAGCGCAATTGATGCCGGATTGCCTGTCATTGTTTCGGAGTTTGGAATATGTGATGCGTCGGGAAACGGCGGAAACAACTATGATGAAGGAAACAAGTGGATAGAGGCAATGGATAACTGTAATGTGAGTTATTTTATCTGGAACCTTTCAAATAAGGCGGAGACCTCAGCGCTCATATCGAGCGGATGTGACAAGTTGTCAGGGTTTGCAGACAGCGAGCTTTCCGATTCCGGCAGGTGGTATAAAGAGTTGTTGAGCAAATAGGCAATTGCGAAATCCGGTGTGTTGTGGATGTCGGATGCTGTGCAACATTCTAGTACACTTCCGGTTTACGCATTAGTTCGATTATGTCAAACTATTACACTCATTTGAAGGTTTAGCGGTACATAATTGGCTAAAATACAGCTAATAAGTATATTTTGAGGTGGTGAACTATTACCTATTAAAAAATGTCTGGCAGCGTACTGGAAAAATTGCATAACTGTTCAACATGAAATTCAAGTTTGGAATTGTTTAATTAAGCAAGTAAAGTGAGGAAAAATGATATGGGAGAGAGATTAACGGCAAGCGATGTAAAGAAGATTGAGGAGGAGATTGAATACCGCCGCCTTGTTGAGCGAAAGAGGATTTTGAATGATGTCAAGGAGGCAAGGGCGCAGGGAGATTTGAGCGAGAACTTCGAGTACTATGCGGCAAAGAAGGAAAAAAACAGAAATGATGGGCGCATACGCTACCTTGAGAAGATGCTAAAATATGCGACGATAGTTGATGATACTTCTAAGGATGATGAGGTCGGCATGAACAACACTGTCGATGTGTATTTTGAGGATGACGACGAGACTGAGACCTACAAGCTCGTCACCAGCATAAGAGGCGACTCAATGCACAACTACATAAGCATTGAATCACCGATTGGCAAGGCTATAATGGGGCACAGGGTTGGCGACAGAGTTCAGGTGGTGGTCAACGAGAATGTGAGCTATTATGTTCAAATAAAAAAGATTGACAAGACAACCGATGACAGCAATGACAGGATTAAGGAGTTCTAAGGTTAGTCAAAAGATAAAAAAATAGAATTTTAAATTTTGTACAGGTTTAAAATTATTAAAAATTAAGAGCATAAACAGGAGAGAGCAACATGAAATTTAAAGGTATTACAAAGCGCGAAGAGGGAAAATTTATAACGCGCTATGATGTTGAGTACGAGACAGTGGACGGCAAAAAGAAAATATATGAGATGATAAGCCGCAGCGACGACATAACGGACTATGATAAGCTGCACGGCAAAGTTGCAGATGCGGTTGTTATTATCGCCACGGATGAGGAAGATGAGAGAATTGTGCTAAACAAGGAGTTTCGTATGGCGGTTGGCGACTGGGTATACAATTTCCCGGCTGGACTTATTGACCCGGGCGAGGAGCCGCAGCAGAGTGCATGCAGGGAGCTCCTTGAGGAGACCGGACTTGAGCTTTACAGGGTCGACGACATGATTGGAACGAGCTACAGCGCGGTGGGCTTTTCCAATGAGACCAATGTGTGCATAGTGGGAAAGGCGAGAGGAGAGTTTAAGGAGAGCACTTCCACATACGAGGAGATTACACCGGGGTGGTACACCAAGGCTGAGGTGAGGGAGCTTCTAAAGAAATATAAATTTGCGGCGAGAACACAGGCTTTTTGTTATGTGTGGAGCAGAAAATAGAATATGGACGCGGGGCTGTTTTTACAGCCCCATTTTTCTTCTAATAGACTTTTTTAAAACTTAATCTATCTTAATCTATAAATGAGCAGATTTAAAATGCTGCATAAATTTGTTCCCAACACAAAGATATTTTTCTTGCAATATATTTTTAATTCACACCAATAAAAGCCATTTTTATCAAGTTTTTCATTTGGGTTTTCCATAATTGCTCATTTATAGTAACTTCATATTATTTTTCATAAATTGAAATTTACAAAATGTAATTTGGGATTGAAACAGTTGTAAAATTTTTATATTGTATAGTGTACGTTATTTATTTGCGTAGTTTTAAAATTATTTTTTGTAAATATTGTAGTATTTCTCTGTGAAACCGTAGTATATAGGTGAGGACAAAAACAAGGAGGTGGATAATGGAAGATGAAAAAATCATAGAGCTGTTTTTTGAGCGGTCTGAGCAGGGCATACGGGAGCTGGACAATAAGTACGGGAAATTCTGCCACAAGCTCTCGTACAATATTGTGAATGACATGCAGGATGCACAGGAGTGTGTAAATGATGCGTATTTAGGTGCATGGAATACCATTCCACCGGAGCATCCCAATCCATTGCTGTCTTATGTGGCGAGGATAGTTAGAAATATTTCGCTTAAATGTTATTGGAAAATTGAGGCAGCCAAGAGAGGAGGGCATTATAAGGTTGCCTTAGATGAGATTGAGGACTGCATAGCGGACAGAAGAAGTGTGGAAGATGAAATCGAGGCGAAGGAATTGGCGCGCATTATAGAGAAGTTTTTGGACACGTTGACTAGTGAGAACCGAGTTATCTTTATGCGCCGTTATTGGTTTGCAGATAGTTTGCGTGATATAGGGGAGCGGGTGGGATTGTCGGAGAAAAATGTTTCCGTGAGATTAACGCGCATACGAGGGAAGCTTAGAACTCATCTTATTAAAAGTAAGGTGATAGAGTGAAGTTTGAAAGTGAAATTTTCAAACTACTTATTATGGGCTTTAGCCTGTTGAGAGGAACGGAGTTTTTCGTTGGTGGCAGTACTGCAAGCAGTGCTTGCAGTATGCAGGGGAATAAAAATGTAAAAGGCTGTGTTTTTCGTTATTTTTTGTGTCGCCATAGGGGGTGGAAAGGAGTGTGTTTATATGAATGTCAAAAAATTTTCTGATGCAATGAGCGAGATTGATGACAGATACATTGATGAAGCCATTAATTACAAAGGAAAATCGGGCGAATTACATAGAATTGAAAAATCAGTGCCTCGATTTGATAGATGGTATTTAAAAAAGAAAGTGGGAACAGGAAATTTAATCGCGGCGGCGGTTACAGTTTGTATTGCCTTGGTATTATTGACAGTTTCTCTGATTGTAAACAGGAATGGAAATCAGATTACCCTATCTGATAATTCATCAAATGTGACAGTGCGATATACAAGCAATCCTTTTATTTTCTCCGGCAATGCGGGAAGTTCCATTAAATTGACAGAGGAGGAATTGTTCACGAACTTTGACACGGCAATTTTTAAGGGAACTGTATCAAAAACAAGGAATATTGTTGTAAATTTTAATGGAGAAAAGGAATATCGCGCGATTGCACAGATTGAGGTCGAGAAGGTTTACCGGGGGAATTGCAGTGAGGGTGACAGTGTTACGGTAATGCTTCCGTGTCCACTTTCAAGCATTATAAGGATGACAGGAACTACAACGCTTTCTGCCATGAAAGAGGGCGTTACGGGAATATTTATGCCGATGGTGTATGATGATGAGAGTTCTTTATGGATGGAAAATGGAGCGAGGCTAGATAAAAGAGACCTTGCGGACTATGGCTTTGCGGACGGTGAACGATATGTATTTCTTGAAACAGATGCAGGACTTATATTTGATAGGGGTGCGTATGACAGTATAGCCGATGTGACAACACTTGACGACGTGGAGAAATATATTGAGAACATGTTGGAGAGACTTTACGGTCAGGGCACAGAATGATAATAATAAAAATAGGCAGAAGCAACAGTATGGCTTCTACCTATTTACTTAACACTATCAAGAAAGTCAAATTACCATGTATTATTTCTCACAATAGAAGCGGAGAAATTGCTTAATAGTATTAAATTTGCTACATCATATCATTTGGCAATTTCTTTGTAAGTATTTAAGAAATTGCTATAGATTATAGCAGCAACATTTACTTTAAAAATAGCTATTTTTAAAGTAAATGTTGCTGCTATAATCTATAGCAATTTCTTAAATACTTACAAAGAAATTGCCAAATGATATGATGTAGCAAATTTAATACTATTAAGCAATTTCTCCGCTTCTATTGTGAGAAATAATACATGGTAATTTGACTTTCTTGATAGTGTTAAGTAAATAGGTAGAAGCCATACTGTTGCTTCTGCCTATTTTTATTATTATCATTCTGTGCCCTGACCGTAAAGTCTCTCCAACATGTTCTCAATATATTTCTCCACGTCGTCAAGTGTTGTCACATCGGCTATACTGTCATACGCACCCCTATCAAATATAAGTCCTGCATCTGTTTCAAGAAATACATATCGTTCACCGTCCGCAAAGCCATAGTCCGCAAGGTCTCTTTTATCTAGCCTCGCTCCATTTTCCATCCATAAAGAACTCTCATCATCATACACCATCGGCATAAATATTCCCGTAACGCCCTCTTTCATGGCAGAAAGCGTTGTAGTTCCTGTCATCCTTATAATGCTTGAAAGTGGACACGGAAGCATTACCGTAACACTGTCACCCTCACTGCAATTCCCCCGGTAAACCTTCTCGACCTCAATCTGTGCAATCGCGCGATATTCCTTTTCTCCATTAAAATTTACAACAATATTCCTTGTTTTTGATACAGTTCCCTTAAAAATTGCCGTGTCAAAGTTCGTGAACAATTCCTCCTCTGTCAATTTAATGGAACTTCCCGCATTGCCGGAGAAAATAAAAGGATTGCTTGTATATCGCACTGTCACATTTGATGAATTATCAGATAGGGTAATCTGATTTCCATTCCTGTTTACAATCAGAGAAACTGTCAATAATACCAAGGCAATACAAACTGTAACCGCCGCCGCGATTAAATTTCCTGTTCCCACTTTCTTTTTTAAATACCATCTATCAAATCGAGGCACTGATTTTTCAATTCTATGTAATTCGCCCGATTTTCCTTTGTAATTAATGGCTTCATCAATGTATCTGTCATCAATCTCGCTCATTGCATCAGAAAATTTTTTGACATTCATATAAACACACTCCTTTCCACCCCCTATGGCGACACAAAAAATAACGAAAAACACAGCCTTTTACATTTTTATTCCCCTGCATACTGCAAGCACTGCTTGCAGTACTGCCACCAACGAAAAACTCCGTTCCTCTCAACAGGCTAAAGCCCATAATAAGTAGTTTGAAAATTTCACTTTCAAACTTCACTCTATCACCTTACTTTTAATAAGATGAGTTCTAAGCTTCCCTCGTATGCGCGTTAATCTCACGGAAACATTTTTCTCCGACAATCCCACCCGCTCCCCTATATCACGCAAACTATCTGCAAACCAATAACGGCGCATAAAGATAACTCGGTTCTCACTAGTCAACGTGTCCAAAAACTTCTCTATAATGCGCGCCAATTCCTTCGCCTCGATTTCATCTTCCACACTTCTTCTGTCCGCTATGCAGTCCTCAATCTCATCTAAGGCAACCTTATAATGCCCTCCTCTCTTGGCTGCCTCAATTTTCCAATAACATTTAAGCGAAATATTTCTAACTATCCTCGCCACATAAGACAGCAATGGATTGGGATGCTCCGGTGGAATGGTATTCCATGCACCTAAATACGCATCATTTACACACTCCTGTGCATCCTGCATGTCATTCACAATATTGTACGAGAGCTTGTGGCAGAATTTCCCGTACTTATTGTCCAGCTCCCGTATGCCCTGCTCAGACCGCTCAAAAAACAGCTCTATGATTTTTTCATCTTCCATTATCCACCTCCTTGTTTTTGTCCTCACCTATATACTACGGTTTCACAGAGAAATACTACAATATTTACAAAAAATAATTTTAAAACTACGCAAATAAATAACGTACACTATACAATATAAAAATTTTACAACTGTTTCAATCCCAAATTACATTTTGTAAATTTCAATTTATGAAAAATAATATGAAGTTACTATAAATGAGCAATTATGGAAAACCCAAATGAAAAACTTGATAAAAATGGCTTTTATTGGTGTGAATTAAAAATATATTGCAAGAAAAATATCTTTGTGTTGGGAACAAATTTATGCAGCATTTTAAATCTGCTCATTTATAGATTAAGATAGATTAAGTTTTAAAAAAGTCTATTAGAAGAAAAATGGGGCTGTAAAAACAGCCCCGCGTCCATATTCTATTTTCTGCTCCACACATAACAAAAAGCCTGTGTTCTCGCCGCAAATTTATATTTCTTTAGAAGCTCCCTCACCTCAGCCTTGGTGTACCACCCCGGTGTAATCTCCTCGTATGTGGAAGTGCTCTCCTTAAACTCTCCTCTCGCCTTTCCCACTATGCACACATTGGTCTCATTGGAAAAGCCCACCGCGCTGTAGCTCGTTCCAATCATGTCGTCGACCCTGTAAAGCTCAAGTCCGGTCTCCTCAAGGAGCTCCCTGCATGCACTCTGCTGCGGCTCCTCGCCCGGGTCAATAAGTCCAGCCGGGAAATTGTATACCCAGTCGCCAACCGCCATACGAAACTCCTTGTTTAGCACAATTCTCTCATCTTCCTCATCCGTGGCGATAATAACAACCGCATCTGCAACTTTGCCGTGCAGCTTATCATAGTCCGTTATGTCGTCGCTGCGGCTTATCATCTCATATATTTTCTTTTTGCCGTCCACTGTCTCGTACTCAACATCATAGCGCGTTATAAATTTTCCCTCTTCGCGCTTTGTAATACCTTTAAATTTCATGTTGCTCTCTCCTGTTTATGCTCTTAATTTTTAATAATTTTAAACCTGTACAAAATTTAAAATTCTATTTTTTTATCTTTTGACTAACCTTAGAACTCCTTAATCCTGTCATTGCTGTCATCGGTTGTCTTGTCAATCTTTTTTATTTGAACATAATAGCTCACATTCTCGTTGACCACCACCTGAACTCTGTCGCCAACCCTGTGCCCCATTATAGCCTTGCCAATCGGTGATTCAATGCTTATGTAGTTGTGCATTGAGTCGCCTCTTATGCTGGTGACGAGCTTGTAGGTCTCAGTCTCGTCGTCATCCTCAAAATACACATCGACAGTGTTGTTCATGCCGACCTCATCATCCTTAGAAGTATCATCAACTATCGTCGCATATTTTAGCATCTTCTCAAGGTAGCGTATGCGCCCATCATTTCTGTTTTTTTCCTTCTTTGCCGCATAGTACTCGAAGTTCTCGCTCAAATCTCCCTGCGCCCTTGCCTCCTTGACATCATTCAAAATCCTCTTTCGCTCAACAAGGCGGCGGTATTCAATCTCCTCCTCAATCTTCTTTACATCGCTTGCCGTTAATCTCTCTCCCATATCATTTTTCCTCACTTTACTTGCTTAATTAAACAATTCCAAACTTGAATTTCATGTTGAACAGTTATGCAATTTTTCCAGTACGCTGCCAGACATTTTTTAATAGGTAATAGTTCACCACCTCAAAATATACTTATTAGCTGTATTTTAGCCAATTATGTACCGCTAAACCTTCAAATGAGTGTAATAGTTTGACATAATCGAACTAATGCGTAAACCGGAAGTGTACTAGAATGTTGCACAGCATCCGACATCCACAACACACCGGATTTCGCAATTGCCTATTTGCTCAACAACTCTTTATACCACCTGCCGGAATCGGAAAGCTCGCTGTCTGCAAACCCTGACAACTTGTCACATCCGCTCGATATGAGCGCTGAGGTCTCCGCCTTATTTGAAAGGTTCCAGATAAAATAACTCACATTACAGTTATCCATTGCCTCTATCCACTTGTTTCCTTCATCATAGTTGTTTCCGCCGTTTCCCGACGCATCACATATTCCAAACTCCGAAACAATGACAGGCAATCCGGCATCAATTGCGCTCTTCATTCTGTCTCTCAAGTAATCTCTATGTGTATCAGCGTAAAAATGGAGCGCATACATTATATTGTCGTACCCTGTTATAGGGTCTGCTGCCGCCTTGTCGACATCCTGAGACCATGTAGGTGTTCCTACTATTATAACAGCGTCTGGTGCGTTCTCACGAATTACCGGAATTATCTTTTCGGCATACGCCTTTACACTGCTCCAGTCCGGACCACTGTTTGGCTCATTGCATATCTCATAAATCACATTGCCGTAATCCTTATATTTTTGTGACATCTCGGCAAAAAACTTCTCCGCCTCATCGGCATACGTCCAAGGGTCGTGGTCATTTAACACATGCCAGTCGATAATCACATACATTCCAAGGTCGGTTGCCGCCTGAACTCCCTTGTCTATAAGCGCTTTTAGATTATCCTTGTTCGCATCGCCGCCCTCACAGTAGCCACCCTCCGCCGTGTACATTGCAAGTCTCACTGCATTGACACCCCAGCTTTTAAGCTCTGCAAAAGTATCCTCGTTTACATACTGCGGAAACCACCCTATGCCGTGAGTGCTCACGCCCTGAAGCTGGTATGCCGCTCCGTGCTCGTCAGTGAGCGCTGTACCATTTACGCTCAACCTGCCGTGCTGTGCATACGGTGTGCCGTCCGACGCGCCTGACGCGCCATTTGAACCTGATGCCTGTGATGAAGTTGTCGACTGTTCAGTCTGCGATGCAGTTTCTTCTGATGTATTTTCTTCCTGTGATGCCGTGTCACTCTGCTCCTGTGTCCCAGCACTCGTGTTTATTTCCTCTTCTGACGTGTTCTCGGTCTCTGTTGTCGTGTCCTGCTGCGTCGTCCCGCTCTGCTTTGGCGACTCGCCATTATTCGTAGCCTTATCCTCTTTTCCTGTATCTGCCTTATCAGTACTGTTTGTATCGGTACTTGTGTTTATTTCCTCTTTTGACGTACTCTCAGACCCCGCTGTCGTATCCTGCTGCGTCGTATCGCCATTCGTAGACTCGCCTGCCACCTCCCCGGTCTGACTGCTCGTCCCCTCACCCGGTGTTCCCAGAGTATTGCTCGTTTTCTTTGCACATGCCACACATAATGCAAGCACAAAAATCATACCAATGAGCAATACAAGTATCTTTTTTACCTTTTTCATGGTCTTTGTCCTTTCCGTTATAATTTCATTCTCATCATTTAAAAGATGCTGCTAACTATCTAATTTTACCATTGATTACACCAAATATCAAGCCGTACACAACACCGCAAAAAGCCCCACGCAACACTTTTTTGTGTCACATGGGGCTTCAAGTTATCTATGTATTGCCTGATATAAAAACAAAACTTTTAGACATATACTTCGCAATATATAATTGCATTCCATGATTTGAAAGTAAAACTATCAATCAGATATACGCTTCACGCTATTTAATTACATTGCCTGGTGTGAAAGTAGAACTTTCCACCAGCTATATACTTCACACTATTTAATTACATTGCCTGGTGGAAAGTTCTGCTTATAACCTCATCCTGCTGCTCCTTGGTGAGCTTGATAAAGTTTACTGCGTAGCCGGATACTCGGATGGTAAGCTGCGGGTATTTTTCAGGGTGCTTCTGTGCGTCTATAAGAGTATCCCTGTTCAATACATTGACATTAAGATGATGTCCACCTTTCTCTGCATATCCATCCAATAATGAAATAAGATTATCAACCTGTGCTGTACTTGCTGTCATTGCAATTACCTCCTTCCTTTGATGCTCACAATATAACACCATAGGAAAAGTAATTATGTCACATTTGCAACATTTTTCCAAATTTATTCTTTTTTTATAATTTTATCTTTTTAAATTTAAAACCTCATAAAATCAATTCCACACAAGCCATATTCCAGCACTCTGCCATTCTACTCGTCGAAAAGCTCCTCAAAAAGGTCGATATCCTCGATTTTTATAACCCGCTTATGAATGGAAATAATCCCCTCATCCTGCATCTGGGTCAGCGTTCTCGACAGCGAAGGTCTCGCCGCGCCGAGATAGTCCGCCAATTCCTCCCTTGTCATATCGAGCTTAACTTCATTTTTCTCATTTATGCGGTCATTCATCCACAGTCCAAGCTTCTGTTTCAACGTCGTACCGGTCACAATATGGAGTTTTTTCATCATAAGCAGATTGCACCTTGACTGTATGTCGAGAAGGTTATGTACAAGCTGCTTGTGATGTTCACACACATTTGAGCAAAAACCGTATATAAACGAATATGGCATCATGAGCACAGTAGATTTCTTTGTCGCAACCGCATCGCACCAGTAATATTCCTCATCTCCGAAAAAGAAAATCTCTCCAAAAACGTCCCCCGGCTCAACAGTCATGAGTATATCTCTTCTCCCCGACGGAAGATACTTGGTGATAATCACCTGACCCTCCAAGAGAAGATAGATAAACACAGGCTTTTCGTCCTGTCCAAATATTGTCTCACCGCTGTTAATCTGCTTATGCGATGCCATGGAACACTTGAGCATTTTCTCTATGTCCGGCTCATTTATCTTGTTAAACAAAAGGCTTTTCGTATAGTCAAACATAATTACCTCTCAGAAAATGTCATAATTATTTCTTAGGGTCAGCGCCAAAACCTGCAAGTTTCATGTCGGTGTCAAACATGATTGTATATGTCAGCTCATTGTTCTCATAACTTACTTTATACACCGTCATCGCATAATACACATCCGACTGCTCCACCTCAAAACCTTCCTTGCTTGTTATCTCCACGCGCTCGCCCAAATCACCTCCAAAGCTCTCAAAAGCCTTTGCAAGCACATCATCTGTCATCTTTGCCGCAAGGTCAGCATTACAGTACTGCTCCCTCAACTCCTCAAACTCTGAATTTTCAAAAAGCTCTATTACATTTTCAGAAGCCTCATACACCTTCTCGACGGCAAACAGCTTTGAATCTGCAAGGTCGGCTGTCTTAGGTGAACGAATATACATATACACAAAACTTCCCACAACCGCCACAGCAAGGACGATTATAAAGATTACCAACATTCTGTGCATGGTTCCTTTCATTTTTTCGTTCACTTTTTGTTGATTAACCATAAATTTTTTTACCTCCATTGATTGGTTCATATATTATTGGATATTTTTTCTTATCACAATATTTCTCTTAGGTATTCTGTTATGACATCCGCTGCTGCCTGATGTGACGGCACTCCAGGATGACTGTTGGCACCAGTCCACTCAAGCTTCAAATCCGGAAGCTGAAGATATGAGACATTCTCATCGCCCTTGTCAGCCCTATACCTGTTCAAAGCCTCAAGTATGTACTGTTCCATGGTTCTTCCAATCATACCGTAAAGCCACACAATATGTGCATTTTGATTATTTTTTCGGAGCATAACGAGAAAATTATACACTGCATCCTCAAATCTGGCAAGGGATTCCGCCTCATAGCTACCATCCGCATTTAATTTCTGCTCAAAGGTCTCCCCCGTCTTTTCATCGACCCACGCCTTATTTTGAAAAGCAAACGCATCGTTGGTTCCAAGATTTACAAGAACCGCATCCGGCTGCCATGCGTCAAAATCATTTTTATTTCCCGCTCCTGCCTCAAGCTGTGACTTTCCACACAAAAGACCGCACACCTGCTCATAATATCTCGGAAGCACACGCCTAGGGTCATTATCCCAGCTCGAGCATACACCCCATCCGCTCTGCGATATTATTCTGTAGTCGGCATTCAATTTGTCGGCAGCGGTTATCGCATAATGTCCCGCCGTCGAGAATATGGCAGAATTCCACTCTGTAATCCCTCTCGCGCCTGCAAGCCCCTCACCCGATGTTATACTGTCACCGATGAACTCAAGGCGGTATTTCTTGTCGGCAAGTTTTCCAAGCTTTCCATCGCTGTGAAGCGCATCTATGATAAGTATGCCCTGCCTGTCAGCCATCATCGGCTGAACCTCCTTTACAATGCGGACATGCCTTACATTGTCGGCGTTCATATTGCGGTAAATGCTAAGCGTGCTTCTACCCTTTGGAAGTGATGTTCTAATCATGTCAAAGCCGTCAACCTCAACCCTTATCCACTGCTCATATATCTCATAGTCAGTCACAAAATCGACAGTCAGCTCACTTCCGTCCACGGTAAATTCAATCCCGCTTCCCGTCCAGAAAAAAACAGGCTCTTTCTTGTCCGCAGTCCTCCCCAATATTCTTATATCGCGCTCCACACCCGGAATATATGTATTCATAAGCAATCCTCTTTTCACACATAGTGAGTTTATTTTAACAGAATAGTCTGTCGATAACAATACTTATATGTAATATTATAGCACAAGAAATCTAAAATTTTTATAACTTTGTAATTTTATTTTTCATATTGTCTTGCGATTTCCCTGCCAAATATATAAAATAGATATATTGTCTACACAAAACAGAAAGGAAAAGACTCATGAACAACAACAAAGAATTTTTGGCAACCGAGCCGATAGGCAAGCTGCTTGTAAAGCTCGCAGTGCCCACCGTTGCCGCACAGATGATAAACATGTTATACAACATAGTGGACAGAATATACATCGGACACATACCCGGAAGCGGTTCGCTCGCGCTGACCGGAGTGGGCGTATGTATGCCGCTCATCATGATTATATCAGCATTTGCCGCACTTGTCGGAAACGGCGGTGCACCGCGCGCATCTATTTTGATGGGAAAAGGTGATAAGGAAAAGGCAGAAAAAATTCTTGGAAACTGCTTTACAACGCAGCTTATCATATCTGTCATACTCACATTTGTCATGTATTTTTTTAACCGCCCACTGCTCCTCGCATTCGGCGCAAGTGAAAATACCATAGAGTACGCCGTAAGCTACATGAGCATATACGCTCTCGGAACAATATTTGTACAGCTCACCCTCGGCATGAACACCTTCATAACCGCACAGGGTTTTGCAAAAGTCGGAATGTTGTCCGTGCTCATAGGGGCTGTCGTGAACATAGTGCTCGACCCTATATTTATATTTGCACTCAATATGGGAGTGTCCGGTGCAGCACTCGCAACAATCATATCCCAGGCATGCTCATGTGTGTGGATTTTGTCATTCTTGTTCGGCAAAAAGACAACTCTCCGCATAAAAAAGCAGAATTTTGCGCTCAAAGCGGATATAATCCTCCCTTGTCTCGCACTTGGTCTTTCACTTTTTATCATGCAAGCGAGCGAGAGCATTATCTCCGTGTGCTTTAACTCATCACTTTTAAAGTACGGCGGTGATGTGGCTGTCGGAGCCATGACCATACTCACAAGCGTAATGCAGTTTGCAATGCTCCCTTTACAAGGACTTGGACAGGGCGCACAGCCAATCATGAGCTACAACTATGGCGCAAGAAACGCCTCCCGTGTGAAAAAGGCATATTTTCTTCTACTAAAAGCAAGCCTTTGCTATTCATTCGTGTTATGGCTTGTGATAATGCTGTTTCCACAGATATTTGCCGGAATGTTCACACCTGACGCGGAGCTTATCGAATTTACAAAAACAGCCCTCAGAATATACATGGCGGTCATGTTCATATTCGGAATACAGATTTCCTGTCAAATGGCGTTCAACTCGCTCGGCAAGGCAGTGTCATCAATCATAGTGGCTGTTATGAGAAAGTTTGTGCTTCTCATACCACTCATCTACATAATGCCTCACATCTACACCGTGAACAAAGCACATGCAGTATATATGGCAGAACCTGTGGCGGATATTATCGCCGTCACATTCACGGCTATACTGTTCTCATTCCAGTTTAAGAAGGCGTTGAAGGAAATTTAGACAACAATAAAACAGCAGGCATATACCCACTGTCCACAATTATGTGGCGGCAATATATGTCTGCTGTTTTAATTTAACTTTCACCCTTGCTATGATATTAATCTGTAATTGTATAGCCTTTGTATACGCTTGCTGCATCACCAGTCACTATCCCAATCCGAATCATTGCTGTCCCAGTCATCCCAGTCGTAGCTGTCCCAACTATCATAATTGTCATTGCTGTCATAGCTGTCATTATTATAATTGTCATTTCTGTCGTTCAATGAATCCTGATATAGCTGATAGTATGTGGTATCGTCAAAATCCCAAGCATCGCCATCATAATAGCCGTCGAGCGATGAATAGTAATTTCCCACATAATAGTCATCTACATAATCATAGGAATAGTCAAAATCGTCATCAACATACCAGTCATCGTACTCATCATCATAGTAATACCAGATATTATCAAGATAGTAGTATAAATCGTCCCACACCGAGCCGTCATCATAGGTATGTTCAAACACATAGTAGCCCTGTCCCGGTCTCTTGACAGCAGAAGAAGGTTCATCGCCCAAAGTTTTTTGAACGATAAAGCCTAGTATAACAATGAACACCGCATACATCGCCGTGCTCTGCAATGCGGATACAAATCTACTCTTAGCTCTTCTTTTTCCTAACTCTTTCTTGTATTCCCTCTCGGCTTCCGTGTCCTGTGGCGATTTAAACTGTCTATTATTAAACTCTTCCTCCATTTTGTCAAAGAGTATCTGACAAGCTTTCGCCTCATCATTGCCCCTGTAGCGCTCCGCTGTACTTCCATCACTCTTGTTCTTAGCGACAACCCACTCGCCCGTAAATCTGTCCTGATAAATGTAGAACCACCTAGGTTCGTGTCCCTTATCCTCTCCCAAGGCAAAACGTATGGTGTCAAGAGGAATATTGTGTTGCTGCACGAAATCCCTGTACTCCTGTAAAGAATTAATCTTCATATCTGCCCTCCACATTCAATGAATGTCCCTCACAAAATACCCAGTATTATTATAGCACTGTTATAGTAGATACGCAATGTCATTCTTCAATACAACATTTTATTCGCACCCAATCCCACATTATACTTTCTCTTCCAGAAAACTGCGGACTGCCTGCACATAATCATCCACTTTAAGAACTGTGGAGAGATGTCCGCCCGAAACATATTTAATCTTAGGGTGATGCATCAATCTGATAAGATTTTCCTGCATCTCTCCTGAGAAGAAATCCTGGTCAGGAAGTATTAACAGTATTTTTCCTTTCAATTCCTTAAAATCTGCCTCCGTAACGGGTTTCTGGTTCATCAAATCCGCCAGCAATCCTGATATATGCACATCTTTTTCCTTTGAATAATCTTTAAAAATTGTCTCAAACATGTCCTGCGCGTACGCAATCTGTTCCTTGCTCTCATTTCTGATGTGCCCCATTCCGGCCTTGATAAGCGTTGGCTTTAATTTCTCATAATTGCAATGCTTCATGTAAAACAGCATGAGTGGCGCAAAAAAGTACTTCTTTTTGAGATTTTTTATCGTCGCCGCATCCATGCCGCCCGTCGAAATCAGAATAAGTCCGCCAACCTCCGTCGGATACTTCTGTGTATAAATCTGCGCAACCATACCCCCGTCGCTCGCACCTACAAAAATCGGCTTCGTTATCTCAAGCAGCATAAAAAAGTCGTGCATCCCCTTTACCAGTTCCTGATTTGTCCGCAGCTCCTGCGGATAATCAAAAAGCAATATCTGATAATCGCAAGCCAGCGCATCCACATACCCCATCCACATTTCCAGAGTGTTCATTCCGCCGTTTAACATTACCAATGTTTTGCCGCCCTTTTTTCCGGCTAATACATATCGAAATCTGCTTCCCTGACAAGTTGTCTGCTGATATGTATGAGTTGATGCAAATACTTTCAAATCTTCTGAATATGACATAGCCAATCCCCCTTTTTTCCGTCGCTGCCCGCTGCATTTGTGGCAACATATTTTTCACACATAAAAAAGTACAACATTTTCATTCAAAATATCCAAAAATATTTTTAGTATATTAAATCTTAGTATATCAAATATTTCTCTATGGGTTAGTTTTTTCTAACCAACAATATTTTAACACACTTTTTTAACTCTATCAAGCAGCTTGCAAAGCAAATTGAATATACTTGATGGACTAATGTAATTTTAATTTTCTATTGGCTATTGCTGTCATCCTACTTTTATAAGCCTGACAATTCTTTGTCTGTTATACCTCTGAATAATCACAAACGTCATATCAAACATTGCCGAAAGAACGGACGTGATAATGAACACAGGATACGCCCCAAACCAAATCCCCGCCATAATTGGCAAAAAACTTAACACAGCTATCGTCTCATGCACCAATTCAGCCTGACAGGTCGCCTGCGCTATCTGCTCCCAAGTACGCAGTCTCGGATTAAATATGTCCGCATCATACGTTGGCATTGTGTTCTTCCAGCTTTTAACCCTCAGCTTTTCATATAATCTCTTTTCGCGTTTGCCAACCTGATACCACCGCTTTTTATAATCCGCTTTGTTGTGCATTGTAGAATTATAAACAAGCGCAACAAACAATCTCATTGCAAAATGATAAGTGATAGTTCCAAATGTAATTGCCAGCGTAAGCAAAATGCCTAAAGAAGTAATTTTATATAAAATGCCTAAGACTACTGTTGATATAAAGGACATAATAGGAACTGCCTTCAATAATTTTGTCATATTATACTCCCCTTATTTTATGTACATAAATTTCAATATTAATATACTATTTCAAAGTTCACCACCGCAATAACACCTGTCAAAACATTCACTGGATGAAGTCTCTGATTTCTTCACTTATTTTTTGATACTCGTAGTCGTGAACATAATGAGGACAGTCCAATTCAATATAACTTGCGTTGTCACAATTTGAAATATATTCTTTAGGAATACTTCTCCACTTTTCTTTCGTGAAACCTGTTCCACCGGAACCGTCAGAGATAAACAATAACATTGGCACCTGTGGGATGCCATTTTCTTTTACAACACCCGCATTCTTTTTTACTGCTTTTGCTTCATCAATCATAGTTACAGTTGCAGTTTTTTGATAAAATATAGCCCTGTAAATTTCTTTTTCCTTTTCAGAAAGCGTTCCTGATTTGATGGCATCGCTTTCCGCAATGCTTGGTATCCATCTTGTAATTCCCAATCTGGCACAATACTGTCCTAATCTCATTATAGGAATATTGATGTTCATTTCATCATAATAGTCCGGTACCGCCATATCCAAACCGATGATAGCCTCAACTTCTTCCGGATATTTTTGTGCCCAATATAAGGCTTCTAATCCGGACATTGAATGTGGGCAAAGCACATACGGAGGTTCTATTCCTGCCTTATCAAGCGCCATTCTAGTTTCGCTCAATATTGTATCAATATCCCTGTTTTCATCTACCACATCACTGAAACCGTAGCCGAATTTTTCCACTACCGCTATTTTGTACTCATTGCTCAACAGCGAATACAGTGATTTAAAATCCAATATCGGCGAGCAGGTTCCGCTTCCTGACATAAACACAAGAGTTTTGTCGCCATCGCCCTCCGTATATACGCTCATGTTGTGACCATTGACTTCCACTAGCTCTCCTAATGGAGCCAGCAAGTCCTTTTCCTTTGAACTGCACACTTTATGGCGGACAAAAGATATTATCACAAATAATACTATAACTGTGACAATCATCAATATTACTTTTAGAGATTTTTTCAATATTTTTTTCATTCTATGTACCTTTCTCAAAAAACATCTTTTGTTCAAAAAGTCAACCGCATCTGGTGCCACTGGACATTTCCATGTGTGGATTTATCGGACACGCCCTCATCGACAAAGCCAAATTTTGCGTAATAGTGAATAAGTTTTTCCTTGCAAGTCAGCACAAGCCCCATGCGTCCTTGCGCTCTCGCATCGTCAATGGCACGGCGTATCAGTTCTCCGGCATATCCGTGTCTACGATAATCCGGGAGTGTATTGACACCAAAAATCATCTGCCACGCACCGTTTTCATTGTGCATGGTAGCATTTTCATACATCTCGTCTGATAAATCAGGTTCATCTGTCACAAATCCATCCACAAATGCAATCAACTTTTCACCTTCATACATAAGCCAAAAATGCTTTCCATAATGTTTTATCCTTTCAACAAATTCCTTTTCTGTCGCCGCTTCCGCAGGCGGAAAACATTCTGCCTCAACTGCGGCAACCGCAGCAATATCTTCCACTGTTGCATTTTTTATATTCATAATGTATTTTTCCTCCATCAAAAGTTGACCACTTATTCATTTTTCTATTTCACAATACACTGCCATCAATTCAGATAGTTATGCAGTATAGGTCGACCACTTACTTATTTTACTATTCCACAAAACACTCTAGTAATGTCAGTTCGGTCACACTGAACACATATATTTTGACATCGACAAATTGGAACTTTTATTTTACATATGAGTTTTCACTTACCGGATATAATTCAGTTTCCCAATATGCAAATGCCGGAACAACAACATAATCTTTATCGAAATAGGCTCTTATATATTGTGCCGCACGAAATTCTGCCTGTTTGTAGTTTGTAACATTTCCATTTTCATCTATTTCCAGAGTATTCATAAGTATAGCAAATGCCTGTTCCGCAAAACCGCTTTCCTCTTTCAAAATTTCTCCAACGTAATCAATTCCCTCCAACAAAGGATATCCTATCTTGCCATGTGCAAACCAGTACGAAAATTGCCTAACAGCTCCACAGACATACTTGCTCACTTTCATCTATTTGCTTCCTCCAATTGTGATTTTTTATTCTGTTCAACCTCACCATAAACTGGAAGTTGTGGTTTATATTTTATTTTCAAATTATGGACTGCTCAATAAATGCTTTTACTGCATATACATCTTTTAATTCTTCATATCGCGGAAATCCATCAGAATTATGCTTTGAGTAAGTCAAATGGAAAATAT